>CBDUON010000031.1:0-18982 GCA_965368835.1 uncultured Eudoraea sp.
ATAAGACGGTTCATTTCACTAATAGGTTACAGGATATTTTAAATAAAATACGGTATTTCTGTAACCCGTCCTATAACTATGCCGTCATACCTCTAAAACAATGTTTAATTAATACACATCAACATGGGAGGAGAAGTTATAGTATTTATTAGTTTATTTCTGGTGGTCTTTGGTATCTGTTATCTTTATTTTACAACGCGGAATAAGGAACGGCTGGCATTGATAGAGAAGGGCGCCGAAGCCAGTATTTTTGCAAAAGGGAAGCAAGATGGAGCAGCTCCCTTCTGGAAAGTACTTATTGTAAATTTAGCACTGCTGTTGATGGGCATTGGACTTGCCATTTTTATTGCCTCATTCCTGGATAATGCCCTTGGGATGGATGCGGAAGTAGCCTATCCGGGAACCATCTTCCTAATGGCTGGTGTAGGTCTATTTGTTGGCTTTACGCTAACCAAAAAACTGGAAAAACAAGATTAGGAAAGACACAAGTAACTAGGAGAAAAAATAAAAACCAAGGTCTACACCTTGGTTTTTATCGTATATAAGTTCTCAATAGTATTGAAAATGCTTTTTTTTTAGTATTTTCTCTTAACTTTTTATATTCTACCCCCTATATCTGTCAATTGATAAAGCTTATTTCTTAGGTATGAGTTTTAATTTGAACTTCGATCTCCAGATTCTCTTAGATGCCATAGGGCTGGTTCAGGGCGTTACCGTGGGAATTTTACTTATCGCAATGAGTACTCGAAAATATAGGAGTACTTTTTATCTGGGACTCTTTTTACTATTCTACTCCTTGGAATTGGCCATTTGGCTATCAACAAGTAGCATAGTATCCAAAAGTTATCCAAATTTTTTTCTATTACCCTTTAATTTTTCGTGGATACTTTTCCCATTGTTCTACATCTATACCCAACAAGTATCTGTCTTTTCAAATACCAAGATCAAATATTGGTTACTCTATCCGGGGATTGTTTCTGTCATAGCTCAATTAATTATTTTTTGGCTTCCATATGAAACGAAACAAGAAATTAATGATAGTACCTGGCATATGGTTACTTTCTGGATTCTTGGCAATTATTATTCCTGGATTATCGGTATATGGAATTTGCGTTTGTTGTATAGACATAGAGTAGAGGTTCTGAACACCTATTCCTACATCTCTTTTAAAGAGCTGCAATGGGCGCGTTTCTTTCTGATCTATCTTTTAATTACCTCCGTTTTCGGCCATATTATCGCCTATGGTTTCCCCACCATTGTAGAAGACAATACCATTTTTTCGGTAATGGACCTTATTGCAATTTACTGGGTGTCTTATTTTGGTATTACTCAAAGAAATGTACGCTCGTTGATCACTAATAATTGGACCTCGGATACTAAAAAAGACCAGACAACAGATAAAAATTATACCCCTGAAGTAATACCGGAGAGACTAGAGGAAGTCATGGTTGCCATTACTGACTATATGATTGCTTCAGAAAGTTTTAGTAATCCGGAACTCACCATCATGGATCTAGCAGAAGGAATACATGAACATCCCAAACTTGTATCAGAAGCAATTAATACGGTAGGGAAACAAAATTTCAACTCATATATTAATCAATATCGGATCAAAAAAGCAGAGGTCTTGCTTAAAAATGATAAGAATATAAATTTAAGTGTGGAAGGGATAGGTATTGAAGTTGGTTTTAAAAGCAAGAGCGCCTTTTATTCAGCATTTAAAAAATTCACCGGTACAACTCCTACAAGCTTTAAAGAAAACAAAGCGGCATAGATTCTGTAATACTATTACTACAATTTCTTGAACCTACTTAAATATCTACTTCTTAACACCTCTATTTGCGTTGATTCAGATTCACTTTTTTAGGTCGTTTTTTAAATCTTAAAGGAGTATTTAGTTCTAATTTCGGAAATCAGAACTAAATTTCTGATAAATATGTACCTCAATCTTGTTTGTAGTTGCATATTTATAAAAAAAAACTTGAACTCACACAAGACGAGTTTTATTCTATTTTTATTATTTATGTGGTCTGTTTATGCGGCCTGGGCAACAAATGAACAAACTTCATCAATAACTACCTCTGATAATATTACATCTGATAGTATTACAGGCTATGATCAATTGCTACTTCCATTTTTAATTTTATTTACTGTTTTTGCTATTTATATTTTAATTAAAAAAAAAGGCAAGGATAAGTAATACCAATTGAAAATACAGATTCTTCGGATACCTGAATTATATACCCCTGCTTACTTCAAATTACGGGATCTGTGTACATGTATTTCTAAGTCAAAACACAGAGAATTTAAACCTATAAAGGGTATAAGTAAACTCAGAATTCCATTCTGAGCATTAATGCATACTCCAACTGCAGTTAGCTCCATAATCCATTTTCAAAACTTCATTTTTTACAAGCATTGATGTTTTTTGATAATCAAACTTTTTATTTTTTAAAATCCTACATATCTTCAGCGAGAATTTACCCACAATAAATTTTGATTGAAACAACAGATCTTACGTATAACCTGCAATCTATTCTAGATATTCTGGGCTTGGTACAGGGTCTTACTTTGGGTATTCTGCTATTAATATTGAATTATAGGCACTTTAGGAATACTTATTTTCTTGGGGTATTCTTATTACTTTTTTCCTTGAAATTGGCGATTTTTATTCCAAGTGGATTACATATTGATCAGAGCTATCCGGCCTTGTTCCTTTTACCTTTTAATTTTTCCTGGTTGCTTTTTCCCATTTTCTTTATTTATACACAAAAAGTTTCAATATTTTCTGATCAAAAAATAAAATATTGGGTTCTCTATCCGGGAATAATATCAATTGCACTTCAGGTAATTATATATTTTCTCCCATATTCTATCAAACTCGCCATCGCCCAAAGTTTATGGCACGAACTGGTATTTACTACGCTGGGCATCTCTTATTCATGGGTTATCGGGTTTTGGAATTTAAAGCTGCTAAACCAGCACAGAACAGAAGTTCAGAATACATTCTCTTATTTGGACAACAAAGCGTTGGGATGGGTCCGAATTTTTCTGATCTACAGTTTGGCAACTTCCATGTTAATACACATCCTTTATTATGTTGACCCTGAAAATTATTACTTTAAGATCATCTTTTCAATTTTTGATCTGATAGCTATCTACTGGATATCGGTCAATGGCGTAATACAGCAAAATGTTTTATCCCTTCTTGCAAAAAATGAATCTGGTAGTACTCCTCAATACGCCAGCTTATTAGAAACTGACCAAAGAAAAATTGCCAGTAGTGAAGACCTTAAGACCTTAATGGAAGAGATTGACTCCTATATGCATACCACTGAAGTATTTTTAAACAGGGAACTCACTATTATTGACTTAGCTGAAAAATTGGATATCCATCCAAAAAAAATTTCTTCATGTATAAATACAATCTTCGATCAAAACTTCAATACTTACATTAATGAACTTCGCATAAAAAAAGCAGAAGACTTATTGGCCGACGAATCTTCAAATTATTTTAGCATTGAAGGAATAAGCCAAGAAGTAGGATTTCATAGTAAAAGTGCTTTTTATGCTGCCTTTAAAAAAGTTACCGGTACAACACCTAACAAATACAAGGAAAAAATCTCCGCTTAATTTTAAAAATACACCTACTTTCTTTAGATAATTAAGATCTGCATCTTAATGAAATCTCGCGTATTTACGAGTAGTGATTCCTGATTTCGGAGCAATAAGGTCAATTAAACAGGCATTTTGTTCTGATTTCTGAAATCCATACGCATTTGCCATATAGATTGTTTGTTCCAGGAAAATATTTATGAAAGCTTTGAGTTAAAATACTGTCAAGAAATAAACTGATACCTGTAAATTCTTGAAATGCTTTTAAATATTTTATGCTATGACCAATAAAGAAAATCAAAAAGCCAAAATTCTTAAATACGTTGCTATCAATGATGCAGGAAATTTCAATACCTGGAATCCGGCACATATTAGGGAATTAAAAAATAATGAAATTAGCAACGATCTTGGCCAGAGAATACTATTCGAAAATGAATATCTGCGTATTTGGGAAGTTGTATTATTACCTAAAGAACGACTTCCATTTCGAAAAATGAACTTGGATTATTGTTGGATAGCTGGCTCAGAGGGGATGATGATTACGAGATTCTCTGATGGAAAAATTGTACTAATGCATTTGGAAAAGGGAGATTCTGAATTTTTAGAACATGAGAATAAACACGCTATATACGATCTGGAAAACGTTGGACAAGACACGCTCATTTTTCAAATGACCGAATACAAAGGCGAGCAATTATTTGTCAAAGAGAGAATTCAGGAAAGCATAAAACGAAATTCTCCCCGTAACCTATAATATTCCCAAATTTTACCATATTTAGTAATAAGTAGATGAAGCCAACTCGTAATTATTAATTATACGAGTTGGTTTTCTATCTTTAAGACATGAAAGTTATCTCAACCAACCTGGGCAGTCCCACAAAGTTCTCTTGGAACGGTAAGGAAGAACAAACAGGGATCTTTAAATATCCCGTTGAGGAGCCTATTTTTCTTGGAACTACTAAAGTAGAGAAGGATACCATAACAGATCGCAAACACCACGGAGGCTCTTTTAAGGCCTGCTATCTGTATTCTTCAAACTTCTATCCCTATTGGCAAGAACGCTACCCATTATTAGATTGGGACTGGGGTATGTTTGGTGAAAATATTACCATAGATAAGATGGAGGAATCAGAATTGCTTATAGGATCTGTATATAGCCTGGGAAATGCCTTAGTACAAATTACAATCCCGAGGGAACCATGTTATAAGCTTGGAGTGCGCTTTCAGGATCAGGAGATCATAAAAGCCTTCGTGGATCATGGCCATCCCGGCACCTATATTAAGGTATTAAAAGAAGGAGCAGTACAAAATGGCGACATCTTCTCATTACAAGAAAAGGCCAATCACAATGTGAGTATCGCCGATTTTTACAGCATGTTATACGCCAAAGAAAAAGACCAGGATCTGTTGAATACAGTCTTAGGATTAGATGCAATTCCGGAGCGTACCAGAGATAAAATAAGCAGGTATAAAAAAAAGAGGCCCTAAGGCCCCTTTTTCGCTGAACTAAACTAAACTTACTTAACTACATAATACTCATAATAGGTCTCGTCTCCGTCTACAACAATCACTTTGTAACTGTCTTTTACGGCAGTGCTAAAATTAAATGCCTTTTCAACAATCAATTTATCCTTTAGGGTTTCCTTAAAGATTACACGGTTATCACTATCCATCACCCTGATCTGAACATCACCCATTTCCTGGTTGAAGAAGTTCATAAAAAGCTTGTTCTTTGTTTTTCTGAAAAAGGGCTTGTGATCCCCTTCCGCTAACACACTTATTCCGTTGTTATTAACAGGTAATACGGATGGTGTAGTATTGGCAAAACTCAAGGCAGTTGCAAATAATAAAGCAATTGCAGTAATACTTTTAAATGTTTTCATCTGACTTTTTTTTTAGTTACTAATTAAACTCAGGACAAACTTACGCCGGCAATAGCAGCCTCACTACTGCATATTTTTCTTATTTCTGCTCTATTTTAACCATAACCAGAGTTAATACTATATTAAATGGTAAAATACCATATATTTTGGGTAATTTTGTAAAGTTCCATCCTTTAAAGGAGTAGTAATTTTACAATGATTTACAATTAATATGATTCAACAGAAACCTACTTTTGAAGCTATTGCCCCAGATTTTGGCAACTCATTCACCTATCAGAAATTTGATGAGGATAAGCTGAACAAGAACAATGTTTGGCATTACCACCCGGAAATAGAACTTGTCTATGTAAATGGGGGAGCCGGAAAGCGCCAAATTGGTAGTCATGTCTCTTATTACACAAAAGGCGACCTTATCCTTATAGGAAGCAATCTTCCACATTGCGGACTTACCGATAAATTAACCGGAAACAAAAGTGAAACCGTGATCCAAATGAAGCAGGACTTCCTGGGAAACGATTTCTTTGACATACCTGAGATGAAACATATTCAGTCGCTTTTCACACTGGCGGCCGGGGGCATTGCCTTTTCGGGTAAAACCAAGAGAAATATTGGCGATAAGATGGAGGTATTGGAATATCAAACAGATTTTCAACGCCTGTTGTCTATCCTAAATATACTTAATGAACTAGCCTCCTCGGAAGAATATAAAATATTGAATGCGGCTGGTTTCTCTTTAAAAACAGAGGTAAAAGACAACGACCGTATCAATGTGGTTTTCAATCATGTTAAGCAGCATTTTAAAGAAGATATTCCTTTGAATGACATGGCAGATATGGTAAGTATGACCGTACCTTCCTTCTGCCGTTATTTTAAAAAGATCACCAACAAGACCTTTGTGCAATTCGTGAACGAATGCCGATTGGTCCATGCTTCAAAATTATTGGCCGAGCAGCCAATGAGTATTACTGAAGTTTGTTTTGAAAGTGGATTTAATAATTTTTCTCACTTTAACAAATCATTCAAAGCTTTCACAGGGCGTAATCCTTCCGAATACAGAAACCAGCTTAAAAATGTAATGACCTGAACCAAATGACGCAGGATGCCTTACAAATTAATCTTCCGGAAAGTGATATAAGCTATTATCCCAACTTTCTCTCCGCAGAGAAGGCAACACAGTTAATGCGTATCCTTAGGACAACTATTGCCTGGCAGCAAGACACTATTACCGTTTTCGGAAAAACGCATCCCCAACCCCGTCTTACGGCACTTTATGGCAATAATATGCGGCCATATTCATACTCCAATATTACGATGCATCCTCACCCCTTTACAAAAGAATTGAAGGAAGTAAAAACCAACATAGAATCTATTGTTTCTCCGACAGTGTTTACGAGCTGTTTGCTAAACCTTTACAGAGACGGTAAGGACAGTAATGGCTGGCATGCAGATGACGAAGCATCTTTGGGCAAAAACCCGGTGATAGCTTCTGTCTCCTTGGGACAGGAACGCTTTTTTCATTTCAAGCATAAGCATGATAAGACTTTAAAACACAAAATGCTCTTAACACATGGGAGCCTGCTAATTATGAGGGGAAGTACTCAACATAACTGGCTTCATCAGATCCCAAAGACAAGCAGGCCGATAGAAGAGCGAATCAACCTTACTTTTCGCGTTATTCTTTAACGCAAAGACATTTTAATATCTTTGCAACGCTATGAAAAAAGAATTTACAGAACAGGAATTAGACCGTATCATTGAAATGGCCTGGGAAGACAGAACACCTTTTGACGCCATTAGCTTTCAATTTGGGATCTCGGAACAAGAGACCATTGAAATTATGCGAAAGGAGATGAAACGCAGCAGTTTTAGAATGTGGCGTAAACGGGTACAGGGCAGATCCACCAAACACACCAAATTAAGGAGCGGTACCATAGACCGTTTTAAAAGCAGCCGGCAGCGAAATATTTCAGGAAATAAAATTTCTAAACGTTAATCAAAAAGATCATTCAAGACTGCAGCCAGCCTTACCCCTCCCTTAAGCAATTGATCTTCTACGGTTGTCCAATAGGTATAGCTGTATTTATATCCTAATTTCTCTCCGTTTTCTACAGAAGCATAAAGCTGATTAGCCAGGGTGTGAGATTCTTCCACCCAATCATAAACAGTACCTTTTTGTAATTCAAGTAGTTCTTTTCTGGAAAGGCACGGCATGTTATCCGCAAGCTCAGTATAGCTCATTCCATTCTGGTCAATAAGATTGGTATCCCATAATCTATGCAGGTTACTGCCGTTTCCAAACCATTGTAATTGAATGTCATTTCCTCCCCTGTTTTCTTCCAGGCCGGCATGTAAGGGCTGATGAAGATCCCCAATAAAATGGACAAGCATTTTCAGAAAAAAAGCTTTTTCTGCCGGAGGGGTGATAGCACTTTGCACTTTAACTATACAGTGTTGAATTGCCATTACTATATCACCTTCAGGACTTGGTGTTTCTTCCCCGTATTTCTTATTGGCCGGGTAGTTGACATAATGCCACGGATAGTATTTATTGTATAAGGTATCCGACTTAATATCATCTCCAAAATTGGCGACAGATGCAAGGCTTTTTCCTTCCAGGATACTATGAATCATCTTTTTAGCTTTCCTGCTCAGATGCTTTTGAGCAACCTCACCTACCACCCTATGCCCTGTTTTACCCCAAATAGGCGGATTGGCCAGCACCATTTGTGATGTAAAAAACAATAATAGTAATCCTCTCTTCATCTCTAATATTTTTTTCAAAAATAGAGAATCACCCTTAAAGGCCTTGTTAAATATTGAGAGTTTATTGATAAAGGTAAAATCTATGTTAATTTTGGCATTTCTGTTACGATTTAATCCGTTAAATTTGCTCGATGCTAAACACAAATACCATAACCAAAAAGTGGGGACCACTGGCTGTTCTCTTACTTCTGTGTTTACAGGCTGTTTGGGCCCAGAATAACTTTTCTTCCAAACAAAAATCATTTAAAGTAAAATACATTCAGGATTTTATCAAACTAGATGGCATATTAGATGAAGCTATTTGGGAAGAGGCTGAAAGTGCTAATAATTTTTGGGAATATTTCCCTGTAGATTCTCTGCAGGCAATGGAACAGACCGACATCAAAATGCTCTATGATGACAAGAACTTGTATATCGGGATAACCGTTAATACCAAGGGTTCTAAGTACGCCATAGAATCTTTGAAGCGAGATTTCAGGGCAGGAAACAGTGACAATATTACCCTTCTTTTTGACACCTTTAACGATGGTAATAATGCCTTTCTCTTTGGTACAAATCCATATGGAGTAATGAGAGAAGGCCTTGTGTCTGGTGGAGGATTAGACCTGCGAGGATTTACCATTTCATGGGATGTAAAATGGAGGGCAGAATCTAAGATATACGAAAATTATTATACCTCTGAGCTTATCATTCCCCTCACCTCCTTCAAATTTAAAGAGGGACAAACCAAATGGCGTTTTAATAGTTACAGGTTCGATACTCAATCTAATGAAAGCAGCACCTGGATGCGTATTCCACAGAATCAGAACATATTTGGGCTCACCTTTATGGGAGATATGATCTTTGAAAAACCTCTGGGAAAATCCAAAACGCCCCTGGCGATCATACCGTATATAAATACCAGTGCCGTAAAGGATTTTGAAAATAATGAAAAAGGCTCTGATTTTAAGTTTGGAGGCGATGCTAAGATCTCTATTGGGAACAGTATGAATTTGGATATAACCATTAATCCCGACTTTTCTCAGGTGGAAGTTGATGACCAGGTGACCAATCTTACGAGGTTTGAAGTTGGCTTACCTGAAAAACGACAATTCTTTATCGACAATAGCGACCTGTTTTCAGATTTTGGTGGCGGAAGAGATGCAAACCCGTTCTTCTCCAGAAGAATTGGGATCGCCAAAGATACGGCCGACAATACCATTGAAAATAAAATCATCGCAGGGGCACGTCTAAGTGGTAAGCTCACCAAAGATCTGCGCCTGGGCTTTTTTAGTATACAAACGGAGGAAGACCTTATTAACGAAATTCCATCTAACAATAATACTATGCTGGCTTTGCAGCAAAAGGTCTTTTCCCGCTCAAATATAGGCTTGTTCTTTATTAACCGGGAATCTTTAAAGGACTATGATTTTGTGGCTGAAGAAGACAAATTCAACAGGGTGTTGGGCATAGATTACAATCTGATATCTGAAGATAACATCTGGAGTGGAAAAGTATATGCTCACAAATCATTTGAGCCACAAAGCGGTGGTAAGGATCTTTCCTCAGGACTCAATATTGGTTATAATTCCAGGAAATTCAAATTTTTTACTGATTGGGCCTATGTGGGTGAAGATTTCAGATCAGATCTTGGGTTTATACGCAGAAATGATATCTTAAAAGGTGCCTCCAACCTGGAACGTGTGTACTGGCCAAGAGATAGTTTTATCAACAGCCACAGTTTTACATTCTTTCCAATTGTGATCTGGAGTCCGGAGAATGATTTCCAAAATACAGACTACAATTTAATGAGTCGCTGGGAAGCTAAATTTCAGGATCAGTCACAAGTGCAAATAGAACTTTCTAACCAATACACCTACCTCTTTGACGATTTTGACCCCACCAATACAGATGATGGTATCCCAATCCCAGGGAATCAAGGCTATCATTACAACAGTGTTAAATTTGAATATCGTTCAGATCGTCGCAAGATCTTTTCTTACTCCATTGAACCAACCATAGGTCGTTTTTACAATGGGAATCAATTTAGCATCCAAGGTAGAATGGCTCTTCGTTTTCAACCCAAAGCATTGCTGTCTATTCAAGTCAATTACGACCAAATAAGCCTTCCGGATCCCTATCCCAGTGCCGATATTTGGTTGATAAGTCCTAAAATAGACATCACTTTCAGCAAATCGCTCTTTTGGTCTACCCTTATTCAGTACAGTAATCAACGAGATAATTTAGGCATCAATTCAAGGCTACAATGGCGCTTTGCTCCTTTGTCTGATCTTTTCCTTGTATATAATGACAATTACTACGTCAATGAATTTGCTCCCAGATTGCGTTCCATCAATTTAAAACTTTCCTACTGGCTTAATATCTAGTCTGTAATTCCCGGAGGTGGATCTTTTTATTTTATATTTGAGCATCTAGCTACCAATCGAACAGACTTTATGAATCAGTTACCTCTTACGGACGATACCGTTATTCTGGGATTATTATGCGTGTGCCTTGGATTTGTATTCTTAACATCCTCTATAAAAACAGGCTTTTGGAACAAATTTTATAAAGTAGTTCCCACCCTGCTTATGTGTTATATGCTGCCGGCAGTACTCACCAGTATTGGTCTTATTTCCGAAGAATCTTCCAATTTGTATTTTATCGCCAGCAGATACTTATTGCCAGCTGCTTTAATTCTTATGACGCTGAGTATAGATCTTAAAGCCATCATGAATCTTGGATCCAAGGCACTGATCATGTTTTTAACCGGCACAGTGGGAATTATTATAGGCGGACCTATTGCCATCCTAATAGTTTCTATTTTCTCACCTGAGACTGTTGGTGGTGCCGGATTTGATGCCGTTTGGAGAGGACTGGCTACCATTGCCGGAAGCTGGATAGGTGGAGGTGCCAACCAGGCTGCAATGCTGGAAGTTTTTGAGTATAATCCGGCAAATTTTGGAGGCATGGTCCTAATAGACATTGTTGTAGCTAATATTTGGATGGCCATCATTTTACTGGGAGTTGGTAAAACAGACCGAATAGACCGTTGGCTAAAAGCAGATACCAGTTCTATTGATACTCTGAAAGCAAAAGTAACTGCCCATACCGCAAAAATAGCCCGTATTACTTCTTTACAGGATTTTGTTGTTCTTACATGCCTGGCCTTTGCCGGAGTTGGTCTTGCCCATTTCCTTGGCTTTCATTTTGCAGATTTTCTGGAATCGAATTTTGAAATGATCCGCAATAAAGAAAAAGCGCTTTCTTCCCTGGGATCGGAATTCCTTTGGATGGTTGTTTTTGCGACCACGGTAGGAATACTTCTTTCATTTACAAAGGCCAAGAGTTTTGAAGGAGCAGGCGCAAGCAAAATAGGCGGACTTTTTATTTATATCCTTGTGGCCACCATTGGGATGAAAATGGACCTGGGGAAGGTATTGGAAAATCCGGGGCTTATTATGATCGGGATCATTTGGATTGCTATCCACGCCGGACTTTTAATACTGGTAGCCAAGCTAATTAAGGCACCCTTCTTCTTCCTGGCCGTTGGGAGTCAGGCTAATGTGGGCGGAGCTGCCTCAGCACCAATTGTAGCTGCTGAGTTTCACCCTTCTCTTACCTCTGTAGGGATTTTATTGGCTGTGCTTGGTTATGTGGTTGGTACTGCCGGTGCATATATCTGCGGACTACTGATGGAAATTGCCTCTAAAGTTTAGAATAACGGTTAAGATTGCAGATATTTGCGCCAAAATATAAATGGCATGAAGCAGCTTTTAATCTCCCTTATTTTTGTGATCTTATTCTCTGCCTGTGCAGATACCTCGGAAAACACCATGTTGGTAACCGGGTCGGTTAAAGGATTAAAAAAAGGTGTTCTCTATCTTCAAAAAGTGTCAGATACCACCTTAGTTACCATAGATTCTTTAGAAGTTAAAGGCGATGGCAACTTTAAATTTACCACCACTTTAGACAGCCCTCAGATCTTCTATTTATACTTAAAAAAAGAGGATAATAATGAGATGAATGACAGGATCACCTTTTTTGGTGAACCAGGTACCATCACAATTCAGACATCCTGGAATACCTTTGAAAATAAAGCCGTTATTGAAGGTTCTGTTACTCAAAAAAAATTAGAGGAATACCTGAAGATAATGAGTCGGTTTAACACCCAAAACCTGGAACAGGTTCAGGCCTCCGTTGATCCGGATCTAATTAATGATCCACAGGCCATAGATTCATTACAAGAAGCCTACGAGAAGAATATACGCAGAAGCTATCTCTACGCGCTCAATTTTGCTCTGAGCAATACAGATTCGCATATAGCACCATATATTGCATTAACAGAAGTGGCAGATGCCAATATAAAGTATCTGGATTCTATCTATAATTCCCTGTCCCCGGAGGTTGCCAATGGCACCTATGGACTGGCATTAAAAAAACACTTGAATAAAGTTCGGGAGAACTAGGAAGGTTTTATCCCAGTTTATTAAGCTTGCCAATTAAGGTAGTAGCTTCTTTTTCCAATTCCTTGCGAACAGCTTTAAGATGTGCTTTTCTATTCTCTACATCCTTTTTGTTCACCTTGCCAATTAAATCATCAAAAGTGACGATGGCCTGATCAATAATGGCATTTCCTTCTTTGGAGCCTGTAGTTTTATTTGATTCTTCAATAATATAGACTGCTTCTATAATGTCTCCAAGGACATAATTGATATCTTTCTTTAAGTCGCGTATGTTTGCCATCTCACTTATTTTTTTGCAAAAATAACCTTTAGTTCGCCTCCTTAAAGAAAAAAGCTGTTTTTCTTTTACAGCGTGATCTCCAGAAGCTTGCAACCCGCTGTTTTCAGGGCTATTGTTTTTGAACTAGCAGCTAGTAAAACTGTTTCTCCTTTTTGTATAGTGGTATCTCCGTGGTCATTGCCAATTTGAGCCTCTCCCTCAACACACATATAGATGGTGAATGAGTCCCTTTGGGTTGTATCCTGGATAAAATCGCCTTGCAAATGTAGAAAGTTGGTCTTAAAATAAGGACAGGCTACCATAGGGTTAATCTTATCTTTCTTTTTCTCATACGATACCTTAAAATCGTCTTTATGATCAAAGTCTATGGCTTCCAGGGCCAGATCTGTATGTAACTCCCTTAAGTTACCTTCCTTATCACGTCTGTTAAAATCGAATACCCGATAAGTTACATCTGAGGTTTGCTGAATTTCGGCAAGCAAGACACCGGCTCCTATGGCATGTATCTTTCCTGTATTAATAAAAAAAGTGTCACCAGACTGCACTTTTTCATAGTTCAAATAATCCAGGAGTGTATTGTTCTCTAAACTTTGAACATACTGTTCTTTGGCAACAGGCTTGTTAAATCCAACTATAAGGCTGGCATCCTTCTCAGCATCCATGATGTACCACATTTCTGTCTTGCCAAAGGAATTGTGCCGTTCTTTGGCCAATGCATCGTTAGGGTGGAGTTGAATAGACAGGTCTTGTTTCGCATCTATGAATTTTATCAGAATGGGGAATTCCTTGCCAAACCTTTTAACAACAGAGGTGCCCAACAATTCATCTGCCCTGTTTTCTATGAGCGTATTCAATGAAGTTCCTTTTAACGCACCGTTGGAAACTACAGATACGTCCCCATCTACACCCGATAATTCCCAACTCTCTCCGGTAATATCACTGCTGATGGGCTTATTGAGTTCTGTTCCTAACTTGGTACCGCCCCAAAGACGTTCTTTTAGGATGGGGTGAAATTTAAGGGGATACAAATGCGTCATTACTGTTTCTTTAATGCCTTCAATGCCTTGGCTATGTGCCTGGATGCGCTCATGCTATTAAAGACCATGATCACCTTTCCCTCTTTGTTTATCACATAGGTCTCTCTTCCGGGAAGCAGGTTAAATAAAGCCTTTTCTACCTTAAATAATTTCCGCACCTTGTTTCGAGTATCTGCCAATAATATAAAAGGCAGTTTATAGGTAGAAGCAAATTTACGATGAGAAGATTCAGAATCTGCACTGATCCCGATGACTTCCGCTCCTTCTTCGGTGAATTCCTCATAACTGTCTCTGAAGGAACAAGCTTCCTTAGTACAGCCCGGGGTATAATCTTTGGGATAAAAAAATAAGACCAACGGTTTCTTCCCTATATGGTCTTTGCTATCGAACACCTTGCCGTGTTGATCATTCAAGGTAAAATGTGGAGCAGCATCTCCAATGTCTAGGCCCATAATCTATCCGGAGTAGGTTACAAAATTTCTGGGAGTTTCATACAATACTACTTCCAGGTCTTTACTTTTTTCGATATGTGACCTCAATTTGTTCCATATCACAACGGCTATATTTTCTGCAGTTGGATTGAGGTCCTTGAATTCCGGAACTTCAAGATTTAGATTCTTATGATCCAGGGCCTCTTCTATTTCAGATTTAATTAAGTCCTTTAGTATTTTCATGTCCATCACAAAACCTGTAACAGGATCTATCTCCCCGGTGACACTTACGATCAATTCATAGTTATGACCATGAAAATTTGGGTTGTTGCACTTTCCAAAGATTGCATCGTTCTTTTCATTGCTCCAGTCTGGTCTGTAGAGTCTGTGGGCAGCATTAAAATGGGCACGGCGGCTTACTTTGACACTCATAATACTTATTTATTTTGAATTAAGTGGTCGTAGAATTTTTCAAAGATGATCTTAAACCAGGCCGTATACTTTTGTGGAGATGTTTGGATATCTTGCTTAATATCTTCTGGTCTCATCCATTTCCAACCGGCAACTTCTTCCGTGTTGATCTGAGGATCTCCTTCAAAGAATCCCATCATCACATGGTCTAATTCGTGTTCAGTAAGTCCATTGTCGAAAGGTGCCTTGTAGATAAAACTAAAGAGTTCTTTGAGGTCTGTTTTAAAGCCCATCTCTTCCATGAGCCTGCGCTTTCCGGCTTCAATGTTGGTTTCTCCATGGCGTTGATGACTACAGCAGGTATTGGTCCATAAGAGAGGGGAATGATATTTCTCTGCTGCTCTCTGCTGCAGCATAGTCTCCCCTTTGGTATTCATAATAAAAACAGAAAAAGCCCTGTGCAGGACTGCTTTTTCATGGGCCTCCATTTTTGGCATGGTCCCAATTACCTCGTCATTCTGATTAACCAGGATTACATTTTCTTCTTTCACATCGTAAAAATAATACGTTTCCCCTATTATTAGGGTTAAGTCTATCTTAAATCTTAAAAGAAGATTAGATTTTGAAAGCGTGAGTTTAGAAGAATCGGGGCGACTTTAAGTTGTCTTTTACTTTAATAAAATCGTATCTGATGATCACCTCAAAGGAACCGTCATTAAATCTGGCCGTTCCCAGTTCAGTAATTTCCCTATCATAGGCGATCCCTATCATAAATTCCGGGGAAAGTTGAAAACCTGCCATGCCACTTACCGCAGCATCCCAGCGATAGGCAGCACCTAGAATAAACTTCTCATTGTACATAAAGTTCACTGAGCCATCTATCTGTAGTGGAGCACCCTGCACAACTTTGGCAAGGATGGTAGGTTTAAACTTCCAAAGTGGATTCATATCAAATACATAGCCGGTAATAAAATAGAAATTCATTTGTTCGGCAGCTGTAGAGAGCGAAGACTCATCAAAATGAGACGTCTGAAGAAAACGCGGCACTGATAATCCCAGATAATAATTATTGGTATGGTAATAAATCCCGGCACCAATATTGGGTGAAAGTTTGTTCTGTATATCTTGTTGTAAGGTAGGATCCGGGCCTCCGGGATTTGTATAATCCTGATTGAGTTCTGAAAATCGGATATCAAGTAAGTGTACACTTCCCTTTAATCCAAAACTCAGTCTTTTTTCGGCAGCCAGCTGTATGGTATATGAAAAATCGAGGTCGAAATAGGTTTCTGAAGTAGGACCTATCTGATCATTTACAATAGACAATCCCATTCCAACCCCGCGATAACCTACCGGGGTATGGAAATTAAAGGTCTGCGTTTTAGGTGCACCTTCCAGCCCTACCCATTGTGCCCTGTATAAGGCAGCAACACTAAGCTGCCCTCTTGATCCGGCATAACCGGGGTTAACACTTACCGTATTGTACATATACTGTGTGTACTGAGCATCTTGTTGTGCCACAAGATCGGTCACAGAGAACAGAAGGAACAGTATCCCTATATTCTGTAGGACCTGCGAAATTATTGAAAAGCCTGGTTTCTGTCTCATTGGTTTATCGGTTAAGGTAAATATAGCCGGTCATTGATTTCATTGCGCCGGTATTGTCCTCATAATCTAGTATATAGAAATACGTCCCTACAGGTAGTTTACTTTCCTGATCTATGGTTACCCTACCTTCAGAGGTACCATCGAATACATTTCCTTGAGTGTCATATGCCTTGGTAACGTATACCTGTACACCCCAACGGTTATAAATACGAATTGTATTGTTTGGATACGCTTCCAATCCTCGGATAGCTAATACATCATGGATACCATCATCGTTTGGAGTAACCACATTGAATACTTCAATATCTGCCTCAATGGCGTTGGGTTCCAGGTAATCTGGAGTGCCGTCATTATCGGAATCATCATTGGCGTAATTGCCATCACCGTTGTAGTCTTCATCTACTGTTGGAATTCTGTCATCATCATCATCCGTATCACGATAATCAGATTCATTATCACCATCTGTATTTGGCAGATCATTATACGGATCATCTATCTCATCATTAATATCATCATCTATGGTTGAATTTCCTTCATAGCCATCGTCTAAACCATCATTGTCCTTATCCGAACCAATAAAGGTAACATCGGGTATTCCATCCTGATTATGATCATGTCCTTCAATATTATCTGGCACACCATCATTATCACTGTCCGGATCTACGTAATCTGGCAGACCATCACCATCCGTATCTACCGGAATTATTCCAAGACTACCACCATCCTCATAGGCATCATCCAGGCCATTGTCATTAAGATCAACGCCAGTTGGAGAAATATATCCATCGGTGCTTTGGGCCTCCACATTATCTGGTATTCCGTCATCATCACTGTCTATATCCAGATAATCCGCAATGCCATCGCCGTCTGTATCGGTTGGGTTTGTAAAAGGATCATCGTCCCCATCGAGATTAAGGTCTTCAAATGCATCAACGATGCCATCATCATCACTATCCAGATCTACATCCATTTCATTGATATAGATATAAATAGTTGCAGAGCTACAAACTCCCATCATATTACATACCGTATAAACAAAATCGTCTGCACCTAAAAATCCGGGGTTTGGAACATAGGTATAAATGTCATCCGTAGGATCATTTGGAGTTCCATTATCATCCCTGGTTAAGGTACCATCCGTTGGGTTCGTATTTGTTATTGTTCCTGTGGTAGGAAGGTCATTATCGTTGTTTGGCCAAAAACCAATATCCACAGGGGTATCAATTATGGTAGCTACTGCATCATCTGCAGTGTCTATTACCGGTAAAACGTCTATGGTAACGGTAGCAGTACTACAGTCGCCCAAAGTATTACAAACAGTATAGGTAAAGGAATCCGGTCCATTATAATCTGCAAATGGCGTATACTGAACAATATCATCTGATGGGTCATTAGGAGTACCGTTATTATCTACCACTACAGTACCATTGGCAGGATCTGTAGTTGTTAAGGTCCCTGTCCCGGGAATACCACTGTCATTATCGTAGATAGGCACCAAAATAGATGTATCCTCATCCAGGGATACGAAATCATCTAGCAGGGTTGCTGCTTGTTGTAAACAAACCACCGTAAAGATGGGCAGGTCCATTGAATTCCCAGCTTTTGTCAGCGTTGCTGTATAGTTGGTGACGGTTGTTGTAGCTGTTACAACAGGCCTTAACTGATCCCCGCTAACTGCAGGAACCCAGGAAACCGTTGCACTACCTGTTACATTGTTAGTTATATCTAAGGTTACCTGATTATCCGGATTTTCACAATCTGTCAGGATAAAATAGCCTGTAGCATTAGAGCCACAAAGCGTTCCATCATAGGTTGCAAAATATACCCCTGGGGTAGATGTCTCATAAAAGAAGTTGGTCCCTAGTACCGTACTTGTATCGGAAGCTTCATACCAGCGATAATTACTCTCATCTCCGCTGTTTGGTGCCTGCAGTAGAAACTGTGCATTAGATGCAACAATCCCCAGCAATGTAAAAACAAAGCTGAGGATGAAAAGTTTATATATGCGAGCAGTTTTCAAGCCTTTTGGGGTCGGTTTATGTTATTATTTTACTACAAACACTACATTGATCAATGAGTTATAATCAGTTGGCTGTCCTATGATATCATAACTCAATACCCCATTGCCATCGATGGCCATAGTGCCTGTATCGAACACCGTAGGATCTGCATAGGTTACGTAGTAATACAGCTCGGTGGCACCATAGGTTGGAACCGCTGCAGGTGCTCCTGCACTGGCTACTGTTGGTGTTGCAAATTGTGCCGTATACTGAGCATATAGATCAATTGAGAAACTACCGTTGGTTGATGCATCTACAGCAATAGATGGAGGATAAAAAATTCTGGCAGCTTTAGAGGTAATTGGCGCAATTGCCTGTATAACTTCCTCTACTGTAGTTTCGCTTGTTGGCGATCCCACACCACCTTCATCCACATCAATAGGTGTTCTTAAAAGAACCTCATCATCGTATTGATCGTCTGTTCCGGCATCGTCTAAATGAGACAGGTCCAC
>CBDUON010000032.1:0-18952 GCA_965368835.1 uncultured Eudoraea sp.
TGTCAACACCTGTGAGAAGTACAATAATAGCGCCCCAAAGGAAAAAGGCAAAGCCGATCCTTTTCCAGTCTATTTTCTTTCGCGATGTGGTCAACGCCCTGATTGATTGTGACTGGATCAATAGTACCCAGCCCAGTATAAAAAAAAGTCCCAGGGCCAAAGGCACCAGTAATATGATCAGCACTAAATTTGATCCCAGCTTATCTATCAGATCGGCCATCATTACATCTACACTCACTGGCGAATAGAGGACGGAAATATAGTTGAGAATCATAAAGCCAATAAACCCAAGTGGAAGGATCCAAAATTTCCACAGACTAAAATTTCCCTCATACCCTTGCTCTATGTACATATCTTATTAATTAGTTTATAATTCCACTCTAAATTATTGTTATATAGCAATTTACCCTTCTCTACCTCAAGCGGACTTTCTATATTATTTACAAAAAGACTTCCTGTCCCCAGGCCTTGTGGTAAGGAACTTTTTAGGGTAAAGGTCCATTGCGCAATTGCGTTTAACCCTATGTTGCTTTCAAGGGCGCTGGTTACCCACCATTGAATCCCCTTTTCTTTTGCTAAAGTAATCCATTCTAAACTTCCCTTATACCCACCAATTAAACTCGGTTTAAGAATAATATATTGGGGTACTACTATTTGTAGCAATTCTCGCCGTTTTGTTTCATCCACAACCCCAATTAATTCTTCATCTAGCGCTATATCCAAAAATCCGGAAGCACATACTTCTTTCATTAAGGCCAAATTTCCCGGTTTTATGGGTTGTTCAATTGAGTGGATATCTAGCCTGGAAAGTTCCTCTAATTTGTGAAATACATCTTCTTTCCCAAATGCTCCGTTGGCATCTACTCTCAGTTCTATCTCAGCTGGGGAAAATCGTTCCCGTATACTTTTTAAAAGGGATAGTTCCTTGTCAAAATTGAGCGCCCCTATCTTTAATTTAATGCAGCTGAAACCGTCTGTAATTCGCTGGTTTATCTGTTCCTCCATAAAGGCCTTATTCCCCATCCAGATCAATCCATTGATAGGAATAGGTTTGCCATGTGTTGTAAAATCTGAAGGAAATAAAAGGAAAGGATCCTTAGAGGTGACCGATCTGAAGGCCTGTTCCAGTCCAAATTGAATACTAGGAAACATTACAAGTGTAGATAATAAGGACTCTAAACCCTTATCTATATGATCGCACACCCATTGTAATTGGGTCTCATACCCGGCTACATCATCCATGCTTAGACCTCTGAACATGGCACATTCGCCTATCCCAATTTGCCCGGCATTTTCAAGGATCAAAAACCAGGTTTCTTTTTGAGTTAAAATACCCCGGGAAGTTCCGCCGGGTTTCTTAAAGGTGAGAATATATCTTTTGTAAGTAGCTTTCATACCGAATTGACACAAATTTAGCTATATTTTGCCTCTAATAAATGAAGATATGAAAAGTATATCGGGGCAGGTCATTTGGATCACTGGTTCTTCCTCAGGAATTGGAGAAGCCCTTGCCTATGAATTAAGTACAATGGGAAATACACTGATTCTCTCGGCGCGAAATAAAGAACGTCTGATGGAAGTAAAAGCCCAATGTAAAAACTCAGCTAAGGTTCACATTTTGCCTATGGATCTGGAGGATTTTAATGCAATGCCAACCCTTGTTTCACAGGCTATTGAGGCAACAGGACATATCGATATCTTAATAAATAATGCGGGAATTAGTCAGCGTTCCCTGATTGCCGACACTCAGTTTGATGTTTACAAAAAACTTATAGACGTTAATTATCTCGGCACCATTGCATTATCCAAGGCTATACTCCCATATTTTATTGCTCAACAAAAGGGTCATTTTGTAACGGTCACAAGCTTAATGGGCCGTTTTGGTTCACCGTTACGTTCCGGATATTGCGGTGCCAAGCACGGCCTCCACGGGTTTTTTGATGTATTAAGAATGGAGCATGAGAAAGACAATGTAGACGTTACATTGGTGTGTCCCGGTTTTATTAAAACCAATGTGGCCATGAACGCCCTAACCGCAGATGGAAGTCCGCAGAACGTCAATGACCATGCCACCAATAAAGGCATGGAGGTACACATCTTTGCCAAGAAAATGATCGGCGCTATAGCAAAGAAGAAGTTTGAGGTATATATTGGAGGGAAAGAAATTGCAGGGGTATATTTAAAGAGATTCTTTCCCAAATGGTTGCACCATGTGGTGCAGCGAAGTGATGTGGTGTGATCAAATAGTCATAGATTCACCTATCCCAAGCAGGTGAAGTTCCTTTCCGTCTTTCTCAAAGGCATCCTTAGCTTTTTTATGATCAATTTCTATATAGCCAAAAGTATCATAATGATACCCAAGTACTCTGTTGCATTCCACAAAGTTGGCCGCCATCACCGCATCATCAATGCCCATGGTAAAATTATCCCCTATAGGTAGTACAGCGAGATCTAAGCTGTGTTGCATTGGGATGAGTTTCATATCCATAGTGAGCGCAGTATCGCCGGCAATATATACGGTTTTTCCATCGGCTTTTAACACAAAGCCCCCGGGCTGACCACCGTTGGAGCCATCTGCAAACGCAGAGGTATGAACTGCCTGCACGTATTTTATGGTCCCAAAAGAAAACGTCCAGCTACCCCCATGATTCATGGGGTGTACCCGCAAGCCTTTTTCTTGAAAATGCATGGCAATTTCATAATTACTAATGATCTTGGGATCCGAATGTTTTGCAATTTCCTCTACATCCAAGACATGGTCCTGATGTGCATGGGTCAGTAGTATGTAATCTGGCTTCAATCCTTTGATGGAAATGGTATCTGGCACCATTGGGTTCCCTGAAATAAAAGGATCTACGAGTAGCGTGTGCTCCTTTAATTTTAATAAAAGAGTGGCATGGCCAAGAAAGGTGATCTTCATTAGGTGCGTTTTATGGTCCTAATTTATTTAAAATTGAACCAAAAGCGAACACCTTCTGTAGATTTATCAATATTTAGGGTGGATTGTAACTGATTTACTAATCGATTCATAAGTCTGATCCCCATTGAAGATTTGGTGCGTTCCTCAGTATCTTCCGGAAGACCTATCCCGTTATCGGTATATTCAAAGAAGCCCTGATCACCATTCTTACGAAGATGGATATAAATTCTCCCATCCTTTTTATCCTCCGGGAAAGCATATTTAAATGAATTAGAGACCAGCTCATTTAGGATTAGTCCAAATGGAATAGCCCTGTCAATATCTAACTCTACTCCTTCTGCATCAATAGTAATATTTATACTATGTCCGCCTTTTTTAAAGACAGATTGTACGCTGTTAACCAGACTTTCAATATACCCTTGCATTTCGATCACAGACAGATCATCATTCTGATATAATTTTTGATGTATCAGTGCCATGGCCTTTACCCTACTCTTGCCTTCTTCCAGGGCTTCAATAGCGGCTTTACTACGGGTATTCTTTGTCTGCAGACTCAACAGGCTGGAAACCATCTGCAGATTGTTCTTCACCCTGTGGTGGATCTCTTTTAGGAGAGAATCCTTTTCAACAAGAGAATTTTCAATGATATGTTTTTGTTCGGCAATTAGTCGTTGGTTCTTGATACTTTTTAAATAAGCGAATACCAGTCCGGCAAAACCCATTAAAGTAAAAATCAGCGAAATGAAGACCAGATTGGTTCGTTCATCCATAGCCTCCATTTCACTTCTGTTCTGCTCCATTTCTAATTTCATCAGATTGTTCGTCCTACGAGTATCCAATAGGCTTTCCTCTGCGACGATGGCCGCTATTTGTTGTCTTTTAATGGAAGATTCTTTTATCTCCAAAGAATCCTGGATACGCACATTTTTTTGCAGGTACATAGCCTGATTCTTAAAATCACCTATACGGTCGTAGTAGGCAGCAAATAACCTGTTTTTCTTAATGATCTGTTTGGCCCTTGTAAGTTTCAGATCAATATCCAGATAGTCCTTGGCTACTTTTAAACGATCTAAACGCAAATGGCATTCAGCTAAAGCCAACACATTTTCGTTTGCTTCAGAAGAATTTCTGCCAATATTATTTTCTTCTATAATTGAAATGCTTGTTTCCAGATACGGAATAGCCTCTTCAAACTGGTTCATTTGTACATAGCACTTCCCAATATTGCCATCTATGATCCCTTTTAGAAGATTCCCTTTAATGATCTCACTCTCCGTTTTTACAGAGCTCATATCATTGAGAAAAACCTCAATATATCCTTTGGCCTTAGAGAAGTTAGTAAGTGCCGTAGCAGTAGACTTATCCAGTAATAAATAATTTCCGATAGAATTGTGGTAGTTGGCTAATCCAAAAAAATCATTTTCCTCCACGGTCTTCTTATTTTCATAGATAAAATCCTCCATGGCTTGACGGTGAAGACCTAAATTGGAATAAATGTCGTAGAAAGAGATATTATTCTTTAATCCCAGTTCTCTTTTTTGCTTCCTTATCTCAACCTGTTTGTCATAGAGCTGTAAACGAGAATAGTTAGCATCTAACAGATCGAGCAATAATTCTTTGGTACTAAGATCTAATTGATCCTTGTCCTTGTATAATTTGGAAGACAAGGTTACACTCTTATCATAATCGCCGATATCAAAAAAGATCTGTGACTGTATAAGCTTGTATTTTTTTATGGCAAGCGAATCTTTAGAATTTTTAATATAGCGATCTACGGTATCTAACCAGTCATAAGCAGAATGACTATTATACCGGTTAACCGTGGCGAAGAAATACGTAAATCTATCTGATACGGTGGATTCGTTTTGGAATTGAACCAGCGCATCGTCTTCAAGAGGATCAATATCCTGAGCGACCCCCATACATACCGAAAGGGTAAAAAAGTAAAATACTAATGTGCCAAGCCTTTTTGCCATAACATGCCTAGAACTTTGTAGTGCTGCGTTTATCAAAATTTATGAAAGAAAATCTCCTTTAAAATGTGCCTTTCAAACTTACCATAATTTAACGGTCCTGCTAAATAATTGTTGTAAACCAAAGGGTTTGTGTGGTTATTTCTACCTCCCGGCGTTATTGCACTTTATACCTTTCTGTTAGAAATAAAAATAAGACATCAGGACTAATGACCAAATAGCCCTTCAAACTGCTAAAACATAAAAAAGACCATACATTTCTGCATAGCCATTTATAATAGATTAAAAAATAGGTAAGATTTGGGACGTTCTGGGAACGCTCCAAAAGTAAGCGGAAGTATCAAGGGGTTTTGCGATTTGTTGTGAATAGCATCTATTCTGTTGTGAAAGACCACTTCCTTGTATGTGAAATGCTTTTTGTCGATTTTTTTAGTCCTTTAGTGTGGATTTTATTTATTCCTTAGAAGGCACTTATCTATGCCATAGAAAAGGGCCTTGACTTTGCAGACAAGACCCTTTTACGAGAACACTATATGAAAATGAAAAAAATTAACTTCTATTGATGAGTACCAAAGTACCATCTAAAAGTTATTAGATAAAATGATTGTTGCAAAAGTATGGTAAGCTGTGGTGAGCGATGTTAAACCCGGTATTCGCAGAAAGAAAATGCCGGCTATGCCGGCAATAAACCTATGAATTCATTGCAGAAATGATAAATTCTTTGAATTCCTTGGAAATAGGGATCAGTGTATTATTGATCATGATGTCTTTTGAATTAATCGCATCAATATGATCTACATTCACGATATAGGACTTGTGCGCCCTGTAGAACTTATGTTTTGGCAGCTTGTGTAAATAATCCTTTAACGGAGACCTTACCAGAAACTTCTTGTCTACAGTATTCACTTCCAGATACACATTATCTGCTTTGATAAACTGTATATCTTCAAATTGAATTCGATAATATAGATGTTGTTTCTTTACGAAGATCGAATCTTTTAGAACAGAATTAGAAACAACCTCTTCTTCCCTGTTCACTGCCGTTCCTTCTCCTGAACCTTTCTCAGAATAATCAAAATTGGATAAGGCTATTTCAATAGAAGTGTACAGATCTTGCTGCTCAAAGGGTTTAACCAAATATCCATTAGGCTTAACTGTTTTAGCATTTTCTACGGTAGCCCTGTCTGAGTTGGAAGTCACAAATATGAAAGGTATGTTATACTTTTCCCGGATATGTTTTCCAAGATCAATACCTGTTTTATCTGAAGCTAAAATTATATCTATTAGGACAAGGTCTACATGATTGTTCTTTAATACTTCTTCGGCTTGTTCGTATACAATCACATTGTCTACGATCTCGTATCCTATTTCTTCGAGCATCGATTGCATATCATCTGCAATGATCACGTTGTCTTCAACAATAAGAATTTTGATAGCTTGTTCCAAAATGGATGGGGTTTTACGAAAGTTATTCGAATCAAATTTACAAAAAAATATTAAACCCCAGATAAAAGAGTACTGCCATAAAAAAGGTGCTTAAAGCCACTTTTTTTAGCTCGGGATCAAAGGCTTGAGGCTCCTCTACCTGCGTCACCTTCTGCAAATGAATCCCTAGTGGGATAAAGGCCAAAAGACACAAGGCCTGCTGCCATTGTGTTGCAGAAAGCACTATAAACAAGACCATACAAAGGAAAGAACCAAGGAGAAGAAGATAATGGTATTGTTTCGCCCTGGCAATTCCCAATTTTACCACAAGCGTATTCTTTCCGGCACGGACATCGGAATTATGATCTCTTAAATTATTTAGATTTAATACAGCTGTGCTTAAAAGTCCGGTGGAAATAGCCGGCAGGACCGCTATAAGAGTTAGGTACTTAGTAAAAAGGAACATGGATCCTAACACACTTAACAAACCGAAAAATGAAAAAACAAAGAGATCTCCCAGTCCTTTGTAGCCATAGGCAGAATCGCCAACTGTATATCTTATAGCCGCCCAAACGGCCAGAGCACCTAATAAGGAAAACAATATAAAATAGTGTAATAGACCATCAAAAGCCCAATATAACAGGACCCCAATAAACCCAAGAGTAATTAGTACGGTTATAAGAATCCCGCTTTTTAGTTCCTTCCTGGAAAGTGCTCCTGTTTGATAAGCGCGCTTTGGACCTATGCGCTCTTCATTATCTGTTCCTTTAATACCATCCCCGTAATCATTAGCCAGATTTGATATAATCTGTAATCCGAGGGTAGAGAGTATTGCAAGGATGAAAATTGGCAAGTCGTTATACCCATACATACCCGCAAGACCGCTTCCAATGAGAATTCCGGACACAGATAAAGGCAGGGTCCGAAGACGAACCGCATTAAGCCATGCTTTTGCTTTCAAGGATTTTAATTGGCGGGTTCTATCTTCAAACGTTTCCCCTCTTTATAAGAGGCAACAAAGGCATCATCAAATCCCATATTTACAAGTTGTTTTCTAAACTTCTGAGCTTCCTCCAAGGTTTCGAAGTTCCCCAGGGAATATGAATAGAAAGGATTCGTCTTAACAAATAAGGTGTTATTTAATGACTGTGATGAAAGGGTAAGATTATTTTCCACAAACGATTTGATCTGAACTGAGTAAATGGTCTCTTTCTCCAGAAAATTTCTGGCAAGGTAGAATTCGTTTACAAGGCTTAATTCACGATTCTGCTTCTTTAAGTTGTCAATTCTGTCTAACACCACTTGCATGCTATCTACCGGAACATTTAAGCTGGTTGATTCTAAATTCTGTTTATTGGTAAAAACCCCGGCAGTAAATGAGGTAATTGCCAGAGAGGCAATTAAAAAAAGTGCTGTGACCCCAGCAAAGATATTACGCTGTATCTTCTTGCGCTTCAACTCTTTATTCTTGTACTTTATTTGATCGAGTAATCGCTCATTTATGATCTGAGCTTTATCAATGTCTTTGTGTAGCTCCAGTAAATCACTTTCTTCAATGAATGGCATATAAGATATTTTTTAAAAAGTGGGGGTTAAATATAACTAAAAAGCTAACAATCAAAAAAATAATACACAGTATTTAAAGAATTAAACTCACTAAACACTTCAGGTTGATAAAAACGGAATAGGAATAGCGATTATTATAAGCACCTAAACCTTATAAATTCCGTCTTCCTTTATGGAGATCTTATGGTCCTTATACAAGGTTCCAATGGCTTTTTTAAAGGTCTTTTTACTCATCGAAAACCAGGTCTTAATCTCTTCCGGGCTCGACTTGTCATGAAGCTTAAGGAAGCCGTCTTGTTCCAGTAATTTTTGATAGATAATTTGTGCTGCAGGCTCTAAGGCCCTTGCTCCTATTGGCTGCAGTGTGATATCGAGTTTTTTATCTGGCCTAATGTGCTTTACAAAACCCTTTACTGAATCTCCCTCCGCTATTGGCTGAAATATATCACTGTGAAAGATCAGACCTCTGTAACGGCCATTGACCACCACATCCCAACCCAATTCAGAACGCCTGTAAACAAGCAGATCTACTTCATCATTTTCTACAACTTCCAAGGAATCATTATTCAAGAATTTTGAAAGTTTGCTTGAACCAACCATCCGGAACGATTTGTCATCGAGATAACAATAAATTACCTGCCAATTCCCTTCAATCAATTTAGTTCGCTGCTCACCATAAGGTACCAGCAGGTGTTTTTCTAATCCCCAATCCATAAATGCGCCTATCTCATTTACTTCTGCTACTCTAAGAAAGCCAAATTCATTTCTTTTTATAAAAGGCTGTAAGGTAGTTGCGATTGGTCTTTCTTCATGGTCCAGATAACAGAAAACATTGATCTCATCGCCAATTTCATATTCTTCAGGAACGTATTTCGTGGGCAGCAAAAGATCGTCCACATCCTTATCCCCCAAAAAAAGACCCACACTGGTACTTCGCAGAATGGTAAGTGTATTGTAATTGCCTAATTCTATCATAGTTCCCTTGAGATAGCTCCAAGACGTCCATCCTATTTACCGGACAGTTGGCAAGGAGGTTGTTTATTTGTTATAGACTTCTTCTCTGCCAAACTTTTTGGTGAGCAGGTAGTAGATCACTGCGCGATATTTTGTGCGTTCAGAAACACCGTAAGTGACCATTATGTCATTGATAGCCTCTTCCAGAGGCAGATCTTCGGAAAGACCTAATTTCTTGATCAGGAAATTGTTCTTTACTGTTGCTAGTTCTTTTTCGTCTGTGCCCGACACATTTGCAGAATCCCTGTTGTAAATAGAGGGCCCCAGACCAATGGCAACTTGCTTTAGCAAGGCCATATCTGGTTCTACATTAAATCTGTCTTTTAAATGAGCTGCGTATTTTATTATAAGTTCATCTCTTTTATTAGCCATGGTATTTCTTTACACTATATAAAATTGTTTACTCTCAAGATATAAAATCAAAATAAGCGCGCAAAATTTGATCATTAACATCAGAAGGCGTTTTGATCTCCAGGAGTTTTGGCCTGTCTGAAGTATCATAAAAGTGCTCTAAAGCCTTTAAAACTTCATCTTCTTTGGTGGCCAATTGATAGCCTATATTATACAAGCTGCAAATTGGTTCGGCAGTAAGCGCATGCGATGTTTCAAAAAATGTTTTAAAATTTTCAGAATCTTCTTTTCCGGGTAAGATCCTAAAAATACCTCCTCCCCCATTATTGATCAATATGATCCTGAAATCTGGACGAAGGTATTGATTCCATAGTCCGTTGCTGTCATAGAAAAAACTAAGATCCCCGCTTATCAAAACCGTAGGCGTTTCAGTATGCAAAGAAGCGCCTGCAGCTGTAGATGTACTACCATCTATTCCACTGGTGCCTCTGTTACAGAACACCTTCAGACTTGGATCCATATCAAAAAGCTGTGCATAACGAACTGTTGAGCTATTAGCGAGGTGCACCATCATTTTTTTGGGAAGGCTTTTTACTATCTTATTAAAGACCCACATGTCTGAGAATGGAATAGTCTCCAGATATTCCTTTCTGCGTTTCGCATAGTGATCTCTTGTATTTATCCATTGATCGCGGTAAGGACTAGGTACATTCTTTATGCCTGGCACAAAACCTTGCAGAAAGGTATTAAGGTTTACTTTAAAATGATGTGAAAGACCAAAAAAGGTATCGTATGCTCTATTCTCGTGAACATGCCAATGTGTTGCAGGCTTATACTGCCTTAGGAAGGCTTTGATCTTCTTAGAGACTACTAATCCGCCAAATGATAGTAGGATGTCTGGTTGCAGTGACTTAAATAGCTCTTCTTTTCTCGCCGATTTTTCAATTGGTGCAACAATGCTATCTATGCTTGGTAGAATATTCACATTATGAAGGTTAGAAGTAGTTTCCGTAAAAATTAGGACCGAAGGATCGCTGGCCAATACCTCTAACCATTTGGATTCTATTTCTTCAGGAGATAAAACTCCTACCAATATCATCTTTCGCCGGGCAGCATTCCATTGAGCTGTAAATGCAGAGACGTCTTCCAACGCATTTTCCTTATTCTCCAAAGTAATAGCAGCTACCGTTGGATTGTCACCAATATCCTGAGTGTTGTAAAGTGGTTCTTCAAAAGGAATATTAATATGGACAGGAAGACGCTGCGCCACAGCGGTACTCAGAGCATCCATAATTTCCTTACGATTATACGCGGTGATCCTCTTTTGCGTCTCTTCCAGAGGAACGCCTTCCGTGATCATCTTAGGGTCGAACGTTTTTATTGTATTAGTGGCATGTGTAACATCTTGTCGTAAGTTAGCGGAATATCCAATATGTCTTTCAAAAACATGGTCTTGTCTAATAGTCTGCCCATCACCTATATCGATCTTATAAAGCGGTCTGTCTGCTGAAATAATAATGAGGGGATGATTGCTGTAAAACGCTTCTGCAACAGCCGGATAAAAATTTAGCAAAGCACTTCCTGAGGTACAAAGAACAACAACCGGATGTTTTAATTGCTGAGCCATTCCCATGGCGAAAAAGGCAGCACAGCGTTCATCTACAATACTATAACAGTCAAAATAAGGATCTTCAGTGAAGCCAATGATCAGCGGTGCATTTCTGGAACCTGGAGATATTACGATCTGGGAAATCTCCACAGCCTTGCAATACTGAATTAGGAGTTGGGCAGAAGGTATACTCGGGTATCGCATAGGCCAGCAAAAATACGATTCAGGTCATTGCTTTCCCAATGTTATCCTATAATTCTACACCACCTGAAGCATGGTTTTGCTCTTGGCTACTGTTTCTTCCCATTCCAGTGAAGGATCGGAGTCTTCAGTGATTCCGCCTCCCACATAAATAAGCGCTTTTTGATCTATTAGCTCCATACACCTGAGATTGACATACAAACGAGTCTCCCTTTCCGATCCATGGTTTAATTCTCCCAAATACCCCGTATAAAAACCTCTGACATAGTTCTCATGCTGAAGAATAAATGCCCTTGCCTCTTTTAAAGGCATTCCGCAAACAGCGGGTGTGGGATGTAAGGATTGCAATATGGATCTCATTTTCTCCGGGAAAACTTCCCCTTTTATGGTGGTCTTTAAATGCCATAAATCACCGGCTTTTACAGCTTGTACGTCAGACTTTTGCATTTTTATCACCAGATCTGCAAGAGCGGTTTCAATATAGGTAGTAACCATCTGCTGCTCTTCTTTTTCTTTGGCTCCCCAAACAGGATTGGGGTGTTCAGATTCTTGCATTGTCCCTGCCAGTGCTACCGTAGAAAATTTATTTCCGCTCTGTCTCATCAAAATTTCCGGGGTGGCTCCTACCCAGGTCCCAACTGAGGGGTGATACCAATAGTAACACAAAGCATTAGGGTACTTATTAAGGAGCCTTTGGAAAATTTCCAATGGGCTTCTATTCGTAGCAACTTGGAGTTTCCTGGAAAGTACAACCTTCTTTAACTCCCCTAACTTTATACTCCGAATGGCATCTTCCACAAGTTTTTTATATCGGTACTCTTCTGAAACGGATGCGCTGAATGAAATTTTTTGAGGAATACCATGATCATGATCGGGTTCGAAAATAGCTGAGAATTCATTGTCGGGCCTAATTAGAACGGGTAAAGTATCATTCAGAAATGGTCCAAAAACAAAACCAGATTCTGTGAAATCAGATACCTGTTGCAAACTAGCATCATTCTGAAAAATAGCCCGCACACTATCTTCATCAGGATTTTTATAGAGTACTCCCGGCAGTTTATTTTGAAAGTGTACTGCTGCTTTCTCTATAAAATTATAAAAGGAATTACTTTTTTGGTAAGGCAATGGTAGTGAGTTTACATAACGAAATTAAGCGGTCTTCCTCGTCTGTGATCCGGATCTCCCAAAGTTGAGTGGTCCTGCCCTTGTGTATTATGGTTGCCCTTGCAAATACAAATCCCTCTTTTACGCTCCGAACATGGTTTGCCGCAATCTCGATCCCCCGCACAAAATAAGATTGTCCGTCTAAGAAGACATAGGAAGCGGCACTCCCAACACTTTCAGCAAGAGCCACGGAAGCACCTCCGTGCAATACCCCGTCTGGTTGATGCACCTTTGGAGTAACAGGCATTTTAGCGATCAGGAAATTCTCCCCAACATCAATATATTCAATATCCAGGGTCTCCATTAAAGTGCCTTTACGAATTTCGTTACAGACCTTAAGGATTTTCTCTTTATAGTCGTCCATTTCCTTATTTTTGGTAAAATTAAGCATTCAGCAGCAACTAACCCGATAGCAAATTGCGAAATGGCTATAGAAGAAAAAAAAATCTCCTATCTAACACAGAATACGTATGTAACCTTAAATACACTTGGCCCAAAAACAACGTATATCTGGGTGATCTTTCACGGAATAGGATACCTAAGCCGATATTTTCTAAAATACTTTGATGGACTCGATCCCGATAAAAATTACATCATTGCACCTCAGGCACCTTCAAAATACTATCTGAATAGCCAATACAGGCATGTAGGGGCCAGTTGGCTTACAAAAGAGCATACAGACACCGAGATCAATAATCTGATGTCTTACCTGGACGGAGTAATGGCAAATGAAGCCCTGCCTGAGAATTGCAGACTTGTGGTCTTTGGATTTTCTCAAGGTGTGTCCATAGCCATGCGTTGGGTGGCGCAAAGAAAAATACAATGTGACCATCTTTTACTTTATGCCGGCGGCATTCCGAATGAACTTACAAAAGACCAGTTTAGTCATCTTAGTAACCATTGTAAAATACAGATCATCATTGGTGATAAGGATGAATATCTAACCGAAGAACGCCTGGAGCAAGAGCGAAAAAAAACAGCCCTTCTTTTTGAAGGACGAGCTCAATCGAAACTATTCGACGGAGGCCACGAGATCAAAAAAGAAATAATCAACACTTTGCCATGAAACTTGAGGACATAGTACTAGAGAATGATTTTGTAAAGCTTATTCCACTTTCTTTAGATAATTACAAACAATTAACTTCTATAGCATATCAACCCAAACTTGTACAATACTCTCCTTCAGATATTGAATCTGAAAAGTCCTTTAAAAATTATGTTACCATTGCCCTGAAACAAAGAACTGAAAAGATGGCCATCCCCTTTTTGGTGTACAGCAAAGTACACGAGACAGCCGCTGGTTGTACCCGCTATATGAATATTGATTGGAAAAATAAAGTGCTGCATATTGGGGCTACCTGGCTGGGACGTGAATTTCATGGAACAGGTATAAATACACAAATGAAGATCCTAATGATAAATTATGCCTTTTATACACTTCATTTTGAAAAAGTAGAATTCCGTATTGACGAACGGAACATCCGCTCCAGAAAAGCTGTTGAAAAACTAGGAGGGGTCCTGGAAGGGGTTTTACGAAAAAATGTCTATCTCCTGGACGGGTTTAAACGAAACACTTGTTGCTATGGCATTTTGCCTGAAGAATGGGAAAGTTCTAAACAATACTTAAAAACCGGCATCTAGATCCGTTCTATCAAGCTTAAATTCTCTTTACTAAATCCTTTATAAATAGCGAATTATAAACAATAATTAGATGGCTTTTGGCGTTGTATGGACCCATATAAGAATTACTCTTATTTGGATCCCAACCAGAATGAATCTACGTATGAAAAATTATCTGGCATTCCTGACTTTTGCCTTTATTTCTCTTGGAATGCACGCCAACTGCACCAATGCGTATGCCACAGCAGCATACAGTCTTTCTCATGCTAAAAAATCCATGAGCGCAAATAATTTTAGTCATCAACAATATTATGCGGAACGAGCTTTAATAGCTTTTGAAAAGGCCCAGTTTCAAATTGAGAGCTGTGGATGCCAGGCTTCCATGGATCATATTTTAGATGGAATTGAAAATCTGGAGACTGCTTTAAGTCAGACAGAATGGGACATGGGACGTTTCTATACCAAAAAGGCATTAGAGAATGCCGAAGAATTGATTTACAGTCTCGATATGTGTTCTACAACAGATACCCCAGGTTTTGAACAACCCCTGGAAGAAACTCAAGTAGCGATTCAAGATGAGATAGGTGCCCTGGCAGAAAACTTAGAAGAGGTAAGTACTTTAGAAAAGCAATTAGATTTTAAGCGAAATGCTGAAACAGACATCGTATCTCTGGAAAAGTCGATACGAAAATTGGCCATCCTTTTTCAATGTGAAAAGGCACTGCATATCTTAAAAGATCGCAAAACAAGAACGGAAGCGGAAATCAAAAAAGAAAGTTTTGAAAAGACCAGAGCTTATTATTTGTCACAGGTGGTTTCCATTCACAATAAGGCGCTTTTTGCTTTGATAGAGTGTTCCAAGAACTAAAGGCTAAACATTCATTAATTGTCTTGAACCCTTCTATTCCGCTGGTAATTCTTCCGTATAATACACTATTCTACGCGTAATATAATCGTTATTTGGGGTGATGATCTGTTTGATCCAGTTAGGGGGTTTATGAGCATCTAATTGGTAGATGTATTCCTGTATAGTTTCCTTATTATTTGCCAGGGTTTTCTTTTTAGAAAGAAATCCGTTTTCTTCGTATTCATATATAATTTCTCTCGTCTGTACAAAGGAAGATTTTGCAGTGTCATAGGCAAATTGTAACTCTTTCTGTTTTCTACCCAATGAATCCTGAAATACCTCTGTGGCTTTAAATGGCTCTCCGTTTACGTATTCTTTTTCCAGAACATTAAGGAGTTCATTTTTCATTTTATCGGTATAAGAAGATCGGCGTAAGGTCTTTTCTATCATCCCATTCATACTTGTGGTTTGGGTTTTTTCACCATCTAAACTGTCATAGGTTATCTGAGTCTCATCTAAACCTTCATTATTCCTTCTTTTAATGCTGATTAGCGTTCCGGAAGCGTCGTAGAAATAGTCATATTGCTCTAAAAATTCTTGCTGGTAAGAATAAATAAGTTCTTTTACGATCTTGTTTCGCAAGGTATCTATGGAATAAATATTAGCTATGGAAGTTTGTCTATCCAGGCTATCCTCACGATAGTTCTCTAAGCGCTTTTCTTTAAGCAGTCCGTTGGAATATTTGTAGTAACTAATATCATAATCTGTAGCACTATATTGGGTTGTCACTTTGGTAAGCAAGCCTTCTTTATTAAATTCATAGGCTTCTTTACCATAGTCGGTTATGACCAAACACGACTTCACCTTACCCCTCAGGTTAAGATCGGACTTTGTAAATACCTTTGGGAGTTGTCCATAGCCAATGCCAAACATCAACAGGAATAGCACTGTAAACATTGGAACTAACTTTAAGGTTCTTGGATCGGAGATCTTCATAGAAGTAAAATTACAGCTTCTTTATTCTTATAAAAACAAAATACATGCCGAAAAAAAAAAGAGGCAGTAAAAACTGCCCCTTATATAACTGAAAATTAAAAGGATTATTTTACTTCCTCAAAATCAACGTCTTCTACATTATCCCCTTCTTTTGTGCTGTCTTCAGTGGGTGCTTCACCGTTTGCCGATGGGCCCTCTTGTGACGCAGCCTGAGCTTTGTACATTTCTTCTGAAGCAACCTTCCAAGCCTCATTGATTTTCTCCAAGGCCGGAGTAATTAAGTCAAGATCCTTACTTTCATAGGCCTTTTTCAATTCTTCAAGAGCGCTTTCAATTGGTTTTTTCTTGTCATCAGACAATTTATCCCCAAACTCTTTCAGTTGTTTTTCAGTCTGGAAGATCATTCCATCTGCTTCATTTAGCTTATCTGCTGTTTCCTTGGCTTTTTTATCTGCCTCGGCGTTAGCTTCTGCTTCTGCCTTCATTTTAGTTATCTCCTCTTCGGTAAGCCCTGAAGACGCTTCAATCCTGATATCTTGTGTCTTATTGGTAGCTTTATCAGTTGCAGATACTTTAATGATACCATTTGCATCAATATCAAAAGTTACCTCTATCTGAGGAGTACCTCTGGGTGCTGGTGGAATACCATCTAAGTGAAATCTTCCAATAGTTTTATTATCACCTGCCATTGGTCTTTCTCCCTGAAGCACATGGATCTCTACTGATGGCTGATTATCTGCCGCCGTTGAAAAGACCTGTGATTTCTTTGTTGGGATAGTTGTATTGGCTTCGATCAACTTGGTCATTACACTTCCCATGGTTTCAATACCCAATGAAAGTGGAGTTACATCTAATAGAAGTACATCTTTCACATCACCAGTTAATACCCCACCCTGGATCGCAGCGCCTATGGCAACAACCTCATCCGGGTTAACCCCTTTAGATGGTTTTTTTCCAAAGAATTTTTCAACTGCTTCCACTACTGCCGGTATCCTTGTTGAACCTCCTACCAAAATGATCTCGTCTATATCACTTTTAGATAAGTTTGCCGCTTTTAAAGCAGTTTCACAAGGTTTAATGGTTCTTTTCACAAGGTCCGCAATCAATTGCTCAAACTTAGCTCTGGCAAGTGTTCGCACCAAGTGTTTTGGTCCGGACGCTGTTGCAGTAACATATGGTAAGTTGATCTCTGTCTGTGTAGAACTAGATAATTCGATCTTAGCTTTCTCAGCTGCCTCTCTCAAGCGCTGCAATGCCATGGCATCTTTTCTAAGGTCAATTCCTTCATCCTTATTGAACTCTTCTGCCAACCAGTCAATGATCTTTTGATCCACATCATCTCCCCCTAAATGGGTATCTCCGTCTGTTGAAAGAACTTCAAAAACACCGTCTCCTAATTCCAGGATGGATACATCATGAGTTCCACCTCCAAAATCGAACACCACAATTTTCTGATCTTTGTGTTTTTTATCCAAACCATAAGCCAGCGATGCTGCCGTTGGTTCGTTGATGATACGTTCTACTTTTAGGCCAGCAATTTCTCCGGCTTCTTTAGTTGCCTGTCTTTGGGCATCATTAAAGTAGGCAGGAACGGTGATCACCGCTCTGGTCACAGCTTGTCCTAAATAATCCTCAGCTGTCTTCTTCATTTTCTGAAGGATCATAGCTGACAATTCCTGAGGTGTATAAAGACGACCGTCTATATCAACTCTGGGAGTATCATTATCCCCTTTAACCACTTTATAAGGAACTCGTTCTGCTTCTTTTTTAGATTCAGAATATTTATTCCCCATAAAACGCTTTATGGAATATATGGTATTGTGCGGGTTGGTCACAGCCTGTCTTTTGGCAGGATCCCCTACTTTTATCTCTCCACCTTCTACAAAAGCAATTACAGATGGTGTAGTTCGTTTTCCTTCGGCGTTTGGAATTACAACGGGCTCATTACCCTCCATAACGGAAACACATGAGTTTGTTGTCCCCAAATCTATCCCAATAATTTTGCTCATTTTATCTATTTTAATATTAGTAGTATCTTAAATTGAATCGATATTGAAATGTCAAACATAATGCCAACTAAGGAAAACTGACAGGATGTCACCCATGACCTGAAAGTGAAGGGTTCAAAAAGTGCCACTGCACAGCTGTTAGTGGTAGTTTGTGTTTAGTAAGTAATAGGTTTGGCAAGAAGGCTTACTCCTGCTTTTCGGGAAATTTACTATAACAATCTTCCTTTCTACGGGTATCCATAATTGAAAGGATTTTCCAGGTTTTGTCCTCTTTAAAAAGTTGAAAAGAATTAACCCCGCAATGACTAAAGGTGTCATTGACCCAAAACTCGTAAGGAGTCCAGGCATGTGCCATACTCCCGTCTACCTGAATATTATAAGACATCAATCGTTCTTCAAAGTGAACAGAATCCGGGATCTGAACAATAGAGCGTAAAAAATTATCGAATGAAACTGTTCTGACACTATCTCCTCCCTTCTTGTTCTTTCCTATGGTTTGCATACTAATAGAAGAGGATACTGTTTCTCTAATGGCGATAGAATCTTGTTTATGAAATCCATCGAAAAACGCATTGATGGCATTCTTTACTTTTAGCTCCTCGGATTCCTGAGCCTTCCCAAACGAGAAAGAAAACAGTAAAAGAAGTGATAATATAAGTCGCATTTAGAAATAAGTTTAAAAGAGAATTATGCCTAAAGTAAGGAAATTATTAAAACGAGACACTCATCATAATTCCGAATTAATCAATTCTCCTTACATTTAGCGAGCAAAAATATTACTATGTCTATCGCAAAGAAAGAGTACAAAAGGGTTACAGTAAAGTCGCTCGTAGAAATGAAGAAGCAGGGGGAAAAAATTTCCATGCTTACCGCCTATGATTATTCAATGGCTAAGATAGTAGATGCCGCCAATGTTGACGTAATCTTAGTAGGTGATTCTGCGAGTAATGTAATGGCCGGACACGAAACTACCTTGCCTATAACTTTAGATCAGATGATCTATCACGCTTCTTCAGTTATCAGAGCCGTACACAGGGCCCTGGTGGTGGTAGATCTGCCTTTTGGCAGTTATCAAAGTGATCCTAAAGAAGCCCTGCGTTCTGCCATCCGTATCATGAAAGAAAGTGGCGCTCATGCTGTTAAACTTGAAGGCGGGGAAGAAATAAAAGAATCCGTAAAACGCATACTTAATGCCGGTATCCCAGTAATGGGTCACCTTGGTTTAACACCCCAGTCTATCTATAAATTTGGCACCTA
>CBDUON010000033.1:0-18653 GCA_965368835.1 uncultured Eudoraea sp.
ATAATGACTACGGTAACGGTTGATTCAGGGATCCAAGAGGCCCTTAAAGCACTAAAAATCAAAGATCTCAACGAAGGTACTTCCACGGGCTCCCATTTCTTTTCTACAGGAGAAACTTTAGATTCTTTTTCCCCGGTAGATGGAGGGAAAATTGCAAGTGTGAAGACCACTTCCAAAGAAGACTACGACAAAGTAATGACTACAGCTACAGAGGCATTTAAAACATGGCGATTAAAACCGGCGCCTCTGCGTGGTGAGATAGTGAGACAATTTGGTCTGCGTTTGCGCGAACTAAAGGAACCTCTTGGGAAACTCGTTTCCTACGAAATGGGAAAATCGTATCAGGAAGGTTTGGGTGAGGTTCAGGAAATGATCGATATCTGTGATTTTGCAGTGGGACTTTCACGACAATTACACGGGCTTACAATGCACTCAGAACGACCAGGACATAGAATGTACGAGCAATACCATCCTCTTGGAACAGTAGGGATCATTTCTGCCTTCAACTTTCCTGTGGCAGTTTGGGCCTGGAATACTGCACTTGCCTGGGTCTGTGGAGACGTCTGTGTGTGGAAACCCTCAGAAAAAACGCCTCTATGCGGTATTGCATGTCAACATATCATTGCCGATGTACTAAAAGAGAATGACCTTCCGGAAGGAATTTCTTGTCTTATAAATGGAGATTATAAGGTGGGAGAATATATGACCCATGATAAGCGAATTCCTTTGATCTCTGCTACAGGATCTATCCGTATGGGTAAAATTGTCGCTCAGGCGGTTGGGAGTAGATTGGGGAAATCCCTGTTAGAATTAGGTGGGAACAATGCTATCATCGTAACCCCAAATGCGGATATTAAAATGACCGTCATTGGTGCGGTATTTGGTGCTGTGGGTACTGCCGGACAACGCTGTACTTCCACGAGAAGACTTATTATCCACGACTCTATTTACCAGCAGGTAAAAGATGCTCTCGTAGATGCTTATGCTCAATTGCGAATTGGGAATCCTCTGGATGAATCTAATCATGTAGGCCCCTTAATTGATAAAGACGCTGTTGCGGCCTACCAATATGCACTTAAGGAAGTAGTTGCAGAGGGAGGATCACTACTGGTGGAAGGTGGAGTTCTTCAGGGTGAGGGATATGAAAGTGGTTGTTATGTAAAACCTGCGATTGCAGAGGCTAAAAATTCGTTTAAGATAGTACAACACGAAACTTTTGCTCCTATTCTCTATCTGATGTCTTATTCGGGAGATGTTGAGGATGCCATTGCCATTCAAAATGGAGTGGTACAAGGATTGTCATCTGCCATCATGACCAGTAATATGAGAGAAGCAGAACTGTTTTTAGCTGCTACCGGTAGCGACTGTGGTATCGCCAATGTTAATATTGGAACTTCAGGAGCTGAAATAGGTGGGGCATTCGGTGGCGAAAAAGAGACCGGCGGGGGTCGTGAATCCGGGTCCGATGCCTGGAAAGTATATATGAGAAGGCAAACCAATACCATTAATTACACTACCGAATTACCGCTGGCCCAGGGAATAAAATTTGATCTATAAAGTTCTCTTTTGAGTATCTTTAAAACAAATAATAGTTATGGAGAGGTTTAGAACCTCTCTGTAATTGTTATCTGAATTTTTAATATATTGTAGGAAAATACATCTAACCATTATTTCCATGTCCAAAAAAACGACGAACATCCTCGGATTTATCATTACCCTCCTTGCTGGTACCTTTTTTTATATAATGTACTGCAGTCAGTGTGCGTAATCTAGAAAACCTGGTATTTTACAGGAATAGCAGATATTCCTTATTAATGGTAATGGTTGCGGTCTAACAAACAATTGAATAAATAATCAAAATACATTTCTTATGGATCTAGAAAATATGGATATCTGGTGTTGGCTCATCCCATTAGCCGTTGGGCTTATCTGCGGTTTTTTTGGCTACTTAATAGGTAAAGGGTCTAACCCAACTGTTGATTTTAATTCAAAAATTAAATCCTTAGAGCAGCAAAATGAAAAGGCAAAGGCAGATCTTGCCAAATGTGAACAGAAACTTGCAGCCGGTTCTTCTTTAAATAACGATAGTGCGCCATCATTTGACGCTGCGGCAGCAAAAAAAGCGATTGGCAAAGCAGTAAAATTAAATGATCTATCAGTGGTAGAGGGCATAGGCCCTAAGATCCGAAGCCTCTTTCATAATTTTGAAATCATTACCTGGCAGGCCCTTTCAGAGACATCAGTAGCTAAATGTCAGGAAGTTTTGGATTCCGGTGGTGATCGTTATAAGGTTCACGACCCGGCCTCTTGGCCTTTGCAAGCAAAGATGGCTGCAGAAGGTAAATGGAAAGACCTTGCCAAATGGCAGCAAGAACATAAACACGGAAAATTATAGAAAATCCCCGCTTTAAAAAGCGGGTTTTTTATATCATCCCATTGGCTTGTACCCAGCTAAAACGGTACTGGTCATCAGGAAATTTCATGCGCTCTGAGATACGAGTTAATCGTTCAGGAAGTTTCATCAGATAATCTCTGCCCTTCTCTGCTTCTGCATTTAAGCCTCGGAGTGACCCAAGATCCCAATATGTATTTAGTTTTTGCAGGATATCAATATAATCCTGAGCAGTGTAGACGCCCAGTCGTTGTGCACAATTAGAAAAATTCTCAAAGGCTGTTCCTTTAGAGCCACCAGATTCTCGTAAGAAATGTGCAGGCATTATAATTTTGAACTTCATCATTTCTGCGAAAGCGAGGATCATTCCGTTAGGATCATGACCCAGGATAGTCTTTACAAATTCGCGGTATGCAAGGTGATGTCGCATTTCATCTCCAGCAATGATAGAGCACATCTTCCCCAAAAGGGTGTTCCCTTTTTTCTTGGCCATCTGACCTACTCTTTTATGGGAAATATTAGTGGCTAATTCCTGAAAAGTGGTGTAAACAAAATTTTTGTACGGATCCCTGTCCGTCCCAATATCAAATCCATCGGTGATTAAATGCTGTGTAGTGATCTCTACTTGCTTCATATTGACCCTGCCAGACAGATATAAATATTTATTTAATACATCTCCATGTCTGTTCTCTTCTGCTGTCCATGCTCTTACCCATCTAGACCAACCGTTGTTTTCCTTTGCATGCTGATTGATCCCCTCTACATCCATAAGCCATGATTCATAGGTTGGCAAAGCCTCTTCTGTAATGGTATCGGCCACCAGGGTTACCCAAAAATCATATCCTAATTCTTTGGCCTCTTCTCTAATTTGTTCAACATGATCAAAGAACCCGTCCGATTGAGAATCGGGCAAGAAATCTGAAGGTTGCCAAATCTGTTCTGCAGGGATTAAGAAATCATCCATAAACCCGGATACCTGTGGTTCAATGGCATCCATCACTTCTAGTCGAATATTCTTCATTTGTTCCATGTTACTTACAAAGTACGATAATAATTAAAGTAAATTCTATTAAAGTATTCCAAAAATTTAGTTCCTGCCTTGCTCTCCAGGATAAAAAGAACGTACAGCATCGCTTTGCCAAAATTCTTTTGTGTCAACATCGAGGATCGTTAAGGGGCCTTTATAAGCTGCTGCCGTATCAATGTTCCAAACATTAGCTGCCCGGTGCGGTTGGGACTTCCCTATTTTGCTTAAAGGAGTATGGCCAATATAGATCTCTTTGTAATGAGTAAGGCGTTTAGGATAATAGAGACTTTCCTTTGTTAATTTAGGATCCAAAGAAAGTGCCAGTTCCCAGAGGGTACGATCCCAATAAAACGTCTTGGAAAAATATTCGAAGTCTACTCCCTTCAGGTTGGTAAATCCGGCATGCAAAAATAGCCTTTGTTCCTTGTCCAGATAATAATTTCGCAGCCCTTCATAAAATGGCAGGTGGGCTTTCTTTATATCATTTCCTGCCCTTTCATAAGAATCTATTGTTGCCTGTCCTCCATTCATTAACCAAAGTGGATTGTCTTCTCCGGTCTCTAACCAGTGATAACAAAGATCATCATGGTTCCCTCTTAGAAAGATACATCTGTGCTTTTGTTGTAATTCTATTAGAAAAGTAATAGTCTCCGCTGCTTCACTCCATCCATCTACGTAATCTCCCAAAAAAATAAGCAGATCACTCTTTCTTATTTCTGCCTTTAACAATACTTGTTGCAAGGCTTTTAAACCTGCATGAATGTCTCCGATAACCAATGTTCTCATGACACAAAAATCGCAATTTATCAGAGGAACTCACTATGGTGAGCTTAAAAAATAAAGTAGTTCTCGTCCTATTCCTATTAATTCTTGAAGACATGGTTTATATTGCACTTTAGTTTTACCGTATTTTGCAACTCTTAAACCACTAAGGTCATCCTATGCCATCTAAACGTATTTATTGTATTGGTGAGTTATTAATAGATTTTGTCGCCGAAAAGCAAGGCGCCGATCTTTCAAAGGCAACTCTTTTTACAAAAAAGGCAGGGGGAGCGCCGGCAAATGTGGCCTGTGCCATTTCGAAATTAGGAGGTAAAAGTGCTTTTATTGGATGTGTTGGAAACGACCCCTTTGGAACCTTTTTACTAAATACATTAGATGCATTCGACGTAGACCTTTCACTTGTTCAAAGATCACAGACTTTTACCACACTGGCCTTTGTTTCCTTGGCTGAAAATGGGGAACGCGACTTTGTTTTTTCCCGGGGTGCCGACAGGGAATTAACATATGACTCATCCGTAAAAGTTTTTTTTAAAGATCAAATGGTTCATTTAGGTGCTGCAACGGCACTCCTAGGCGGGCCATTGGAAAAAGCGTATGGGCATTATCTGTTCGACGCAATTACCGAAAACGCCTTTATCAGTTTCGATCCTAATTTTCGCAAGGATCTGTGGAAAGACAAAGAAGCTATTTTTATTAAAAAAAGTATGTCCTATATAGAAAAATCTCATTTGTGTAAATTTAGTCTGGAAGAGGCGCAAATGATATCAAAAAAGAATTCCCTTACCGAGGCATGCGAAGTGCTTCATAACATTGGAGCCCAGATCATAGCTGTTACCCTGGGTTCGGAAGGCACCTTTGTAAGCACCAAAAACACCCAACAGACCATTCCAACTATACCGGTAACTCCTGTTGATACTACCGGAGCAGGAGATGCATTTATTGGATGTCTGTTACAACAAATCAGCACACTACCCAATCATAATCATATATTAGAAAATGATACCAAGCTTATGGATATGATTGTAAATGCCAATAAAGCCGGAGCAATAACAACAACGGGCTATGGCGCTATTGAATCTCTGCCAGATGAACGTCAATTGTACGAATCTAGATGAATCAAACCGCGCTTCACAGAAAGCTGGCCTCAAAAGATCTGAAAGATCTCCAAAAGGTTAGCCCTCAAAAACTTTTTGATCTTCGGGTTGCTACAAATCTTCCGCTGATCAAGGAATTGTTTTTCGCACTCTACAGCGATCCAAAACACAGTCATTATTTTGATGAACTCCGGGAATTACTCCCTTCGCTGTTTCAAACTAGATCGGACGAATTAAAGATCCATGACCTTCAATTACTCAAGAAGGGAAACTGGTATCAGTCGGAGAAAATGGTTGGGATGCAATTGTACGTAGACCTGTTCAACAAGAATTTGAAAGGGATAGAAGAGAAGATCCCTTATTTCAAAGAATTAGGGATTAATTTTCTTCATCTAATGCCCATCACAACCCGCCCAAAAGGAGAAAATGATGGCGGATATGCCGTTAACAGTTATACCGCTGTTGACCGTCGATATGGTTCTAAGAAAGACCTACTGGCCCTCACTTCTAAATTAAGAGAGAATGGCATTTATCTGATGCTCGATTTTGTTGTGAATCATACCTCGGATGAATATCCCTGGGCCAAAAAGGCCTTAAAAGGCAGTGCAAAATATCAGGGCTATTACTATATGTTTCCAGACAGGACCATCCCTGACGCTTTTGAAGCATCCTTACCTGAAGTATTCCCTGCCACATCGCCCGGAAATTTTACGTACAGGAAAGAAATAGCGCGTTGGGTTATGACCGTTTTTAACTCCTATCAGTGGGATCTTAACTATTCCAATCCGAAGGTATTCTTGGAGATGCTATCTAACCTGGTTGCCATGGTGAACAGTGGAGTTGATGTGGTGCGTTTTGACGCCCTTGCATTTCTTTGGAAAAAAATTGGAACAAATTCGCAAAACCTGCCAGAGGCTCATATGCTTATTACTTTGTTTCGCATGTGTCTGCAAACCATTACACCAGGTGTAATCCTCCTGGCAGAAGCCATTGTAGCACCTAAGGACATCATTAAGTATTTTGGAGAAGGAAACAGGAGGGGAAATGAATGCGAAGTGGCATATAATGCCTCGCTAATGGCATTACTATGGAATTCCATAGCGACGAAAAAAACCTTACTGCTTACTAAAACCCTTAGAAACAGTCCGGAGAAACCTGAAGAAACAACCTGGATAAACTATGTGCGTTGTCATGATGATATTGGCCTTGGATTAGAAGATCAGTATATCTCGGAACTTGGATGGGATCCACAGCTCCACCGTTTGTTTTTGCTGGATTATTATTGCCAGAATTTAGATTGGAGTCCGGCCATCGGGCATAAATTTATGCATAATCCATCTACAGGCGATGGTCGTATCACAGGTAGTTGCGCCTCTTTATTAGGCCTGGAAAAAGCAATGCACAACCAGCAACAACAGGCCATTGAACAAGCTGTAAAAAAGATCCTTATGCTTCATGGGATCATCCTGTCTTTTGGGGGGATCCCATTGATTTACGCCGGAGATGAACTAGGCACTTTAAATGATTACTCCTTTCTGAATGATGAAAATAAAAAGTACGACAGCAGATGGGTAAACAGACCTTCTCATGATTGGAACACTGTTGCACAATTAAAAGATGACGAAGGTGTGGCCTCCATTATTTTCAATGGACTAAAACATATGATATCGCAGAGAAAGAAAATAAAACTGTTTTCGGATACCAATAATGTGATCTTGCACGATGCCCAAAATCCTCATCTATTTCTTTATGAACGAACAGGGAAAAATAAAGAAGGGGTATTGATCCTGGCTAATTTTGACGAACATCCACAGATAATAGATGCGTCAGTACTCTTATCATTGGGGTATCTGAAAGATGGAGTGTTTCACGATCTACTTACCAATAATAAAAGAACATTAAGCAGCAGTCTGGTAGAATTACAACCCTATCAGCTCCTTTGGCTTGCCAAACTTTAATTGTAACGGACTTTACGTAAGATCCTAAGTGATTCTTTTAGGTTGTTGTACACGGTTTCTTCCTTTGATTTGATCAAATTTTTTAAAAGCTCCATTTGCTCCTTTGCTTCTTCAAAACCATTTAAATAACAAATGAGATAGGTGGCCGGTGCAAGTTTCAGATCTGTTATTTCGGCCCTGGTAAGTTCCCTTTTCTTATTAATTTTTTGGATCAAAGCATTGTTGGTATTGTAGATATGGTACAAGGTCTTACGGTCGTATTCCGGGGGCTCAAAAATAAGTTCGCCGGTAATCTGGTAGGTGCCGTTATTCTGAAAGTCAATACTCACTTCTTCCAAGGGAAAGTACCGCTGTTCTTTCCCCAGGCCCAGTTGCACATATTCCGTGATCTTAAAAGTACTATCGGTAAAACCAATGGTGATCTCATCTAGGGTTGAGTAAAATAGTTTTACCTGTTCATTGATCAATTCTATATCTACCCGCGAATAATAAACTTTGTCTTTTACCTTTTTCTTGTTCCCTGCCCAACAGATCACAAATTGCTCCTTAAAAACCTTGTAATCGCTACTTAGATCTTTATGGCGGTTGTTGAGAAAATCTATCACTCCATCTAAGGTGAGTTCAATATTGTTACGCGCATGATGTTCTATGGTAGCCACAGTGTCCGAATTCAGGTCCTTTAATTCGATATCAAAGGCTTTGGGCATACTGATGCTCCCTTCTCTGAAGAAAACGGCACCTCCATAATATTTCCAAATATTCTTACGAAGTGAACAGACCTTCCCATTAGATCTGATGGTTACCAATCCCACCACTTTCCCTTCCGGAAGATGGGGAAAGGGAATGTTTTCATACGCAATTAAAGGTGGATTGTCTAAATAGGCATTGACAAGGTTCTGAATCTTGCTATCATCAAAAAAATCGACTCCTACAATCTTGTTATCCTCATCTTCTACGCCAATGACGATATAGGAATTGTTTTTTGGATTGCTATTTGCCAGGGCACAGACGTGCTTTAAGAATTTACCCTTCCCTTCCTTCTGGCCAATATCTATGAATCGTTTCTTATCATAAAAACTATTCTCATCATTGTGAGCCAAAAGGTTTTTTACCAGGAGGCGTTTGTTGATCATAATTGCTTTTTCACAATCGTACTACTTGCCTGGGCGGTGGGCATAACCACCAAGTCGGCAATGTTCACATGATAAGGTCTGGTGACCACAAAATAAATAATATCTGCTATGTCTTCAGGGAGTAAAGGTTTATATCCCTGATATACTTTTTCGGCGCGCTTCTCATCCCCCTTAAAACGCACCTCACTAAACTCGGTCTCTACCAATCCCGGATTTACAGCACCTACTCGTATCCCATATTCATTGAGATCTAAACGCATCCCCTGGTTAATAGCGTCTACTGCATGTTTACTGGCGCAATAAACATTTCCATTGGGATAGACCTCTTTACCGGCTGTAGAACCTATATTGATAATATGCCCTGATCTGTTAGCGACCATCCCGGGCAGGATGGCCCGCGATACATAGAGCAACCCTTTTACATTGATGTCGATCATGGCATCCCAATCTGAGAGATCTCCGGTTTGTATTGGGTCCATGCCATGTGCATTACCGGCATTGTTGACCAAAATGTCTATAGTGGCAAAATCTTCCGGTAGCGATTTTATAGCAGCTTCCACTACCTCCTTGTCTCTGACATCAAAATTCAGCGTATGCACTTTTGTGTGAGCACTGAGTTCTTTCGCCAGAGCGTCTAGTTTTGGCTGTCGTCTTCCACAAAGCACCAAAGCTACGCCATGGTAAGCAAATAATTTTGCTGTGGCCATCCCAATTCCACTGCTTGCCCCGGTAATAAATGCGGTTTTATTCATATCTGTCATAATTATAATCTGTTAGGGAACCTTATGCCCTTGCGATGCCGTTAAGAGGGCAAACCAGTCTTCCAGTTCTATATTGATTTCAGAAGCCTTAATCCCATCGACCAGTCTGTCCATATTAGTTGTCCCAACAACAGGATGAATATGCGCAGGGTGTTTCATCAGCCAGGCCAGGATTAATTGGTCTTCACTTGCCTGATATTTGTCTTTAAATAGAATCAACACTTCTTTTATTCTTTTGGTTCTTTCATTGTCCTCTCTAAAATAAGACCCCAGGGGAGACCAGGCCATGGCCAGTCTTTTCTTGGTTATACAATCATCTAAGGTGCCATTAAACATAACTCCCTCCGCAGTTAGTGAACATTCTACCTGGTTGGCACTAACCGGTACAGCGGTTTCCAGCATTTGGATCTGAGAAGGAGTAAAATTAGATACTCCAAACGAACGTATCTTGCCATTGCTCATTAGCTGTTCTACCGCCCTTGCAATGGGTTCGGGATCCATCAGCGGACTGGGCCTGTGCAACAAAAACAGATCCAGATACTCTGTATGTAGTTTTTCCAGAGACCGTTCCGCGGACCAAATGATATAGTCTGTTGAATAATCGTAATGTTTGATGGTATTATCTCTGGTCTCACAAACATATTGAATACCACATTTACTGATCAATTCTAAATCTTCCCTTTTAATATTGCTTGCAGAGAACGCCTTTCCAAATTCTTCTTCATTGCCATAGGCACCGTAAATATCAGCATGGTCAAAAGTTGTGATGCCATGTTCCAGACAGTGATTTATCAAAGAGATCATCTCATTTTCGGAAAGCTGTTTGCCCCAGCTTCCCCAGGTCATCGTTCCCGCAATAATTCTTGAATACTTCGAAGGTATTTTCATAGGCTAGTGAAATTACTAAAAATCCCTTAAAAACTTCATAAAACTTGGGGTTCCCGAAAATTTTTAACCAATCATTAACAGGCATTGAATGAATAAATTTTCAATTTGCATAGCCTTTGATCTAATGGATTGATAGACAAACAATAAAAGACAATTATGGAAGAAAATACTACGGTAGATATAAGTGCAGTAAACGAAAAAATTGCTCAGGAAAGTGCCTTTATAGATCTGCTGATGATGGAGATGAATAAGGTGATCGTTGGTCAAAAGCATATGACAGAACGATTGCTGATAGGTCTTCTTGGCCAGGGCCACATTCTACTGGAAGGAGTTCCCGGACTTGCTAAAACATTGGCCATCAACACCCTGGCTAAAGCAGTTAAGGGAAGTTTTAGCCGTATTCAATTTACTCCAGACCTCTTACCGGCAGATGTAGTAGGGACCCTTATCTACAACATGAAGGTGAGCGATTTTTCCATCAAAAAAGGCCCCATATTCGCCAATTTTGTCTTGGCCGATGAGATTAACCGTGCCCCTGCCAAGGTGCAGTCGGCTCTGCTGGAAGCTATGCAGGAAAGGCAGGTAACCATTGGAGATGAGACCTTTCCTCTAGACGCTCCCTTTTTAGTAATGGCTACTCAAAACCCCATTGAACAGGAGGGTACTTATCCATTACCGGAAGCACAGATAGACAGGTTTATGTTAAAAACGGTGATAGACTACCCTAAGATGAATGAGGAACGAATGATCATTCGCCAAAATTTGAATGGTGCATTTGAGGCTGTAAAGCCCGTCATAACTTTAAAACAGATCTTGAGTGCCCAAAAGGCAGTAAGAGAGGTCTATATGGATGAGAAAATAGAAAAATATATTCTAGACCTTGTCTTTGCCACCCGCTATCCGGAAAAATACAATCTGGAAGATCTAAAACCTCTTATCAGCTTTGGAGCATCTCCACGGGGAAGTATCAATTTAGCAATTGCCGCCAAGTGTTATGCCTTTATAAAAAGAAGAGGCTATGTGGTGCCAGAAGATGTAAGAGCGGTCATTCACGATGTATTGCGGCACAGGGTAGGGATTACTTATGAGGCTGAAGCCGAAAGCGTTACCTCTGAAGAGATCATCAACCGTATCGTAAACGAAATTGAAGTGCCCTAAAAGTTCAATGTTTGAAAACCGTTCAACAGTTCCCTTTTGAACCAAGCTGCTAAAACTTGAACCCATGGATACAAAAGAACTACTCAAGAAAGTTCGCAAAATAGAGATCAAGACCCGTCGGTTATCCGACCACATTTTTGGAGGAGAATATCATTCAACCTTCAAAGGACGCGGCATGACCTTTAGTGAAGTTCGGCAGTATCAATTTGGGGATGACGTTCGGTCTATAGACTGGAATGTCACGGCCCGTTACAATGAACCTTATGTGAAAGTGTTTGAGGAAGAGAGAGAGCTTACCTTAATGCTTATGGTAGATATTAGTGGCTCTGAATTATTTGGAACGGTGAACCAGTTCAAAAAAGCAGTGATCACAGAAATATCTGCAACATTGGCTTTCTCAGCACTGCAAAACAATGATAAAGTGGGGATGATCTTGTTCTCAGATGAAATTGAATTATTTATTCCACCTAAAAAAGGAAAAAGTCACGTTTTGAGGATCATTCGGGAATTACTGGAGTTTAAACCGCACAGTAAGAAGACCGATTTAACGGAAGCCTTGAAATACCTTTCTAATGTGATGAAAAAAAAGGCCATCGTCTTTATCCTTTCAGATTTTATGATAGACGAATACGAGCGCACCATGAAAATAGTAGGAAATAAACACGATGTAACAGGGATCCGGGTTTATGATCCAAACGAAGAGAACATCATTAACCTTGGAATGGTACAGATGGAAGATGCCGAGACCGGGGATATACATGTTGTGAATACTCAGTCTAAGCAAGTACGCAATGCGTATCATGCGTATTACCGGGACAGGGTGAATTATTTTAAGAATACGTTTACCAAGTCGGGTGCAGGTATTATAGATTGCCGGGTAGATGAAAGCTATGTGAAAAAATTACTGGGATATTTCAAACAACGAGGCTAGCATTTATGATGAATAGTTTTAAAACATATTTGAAAAGTTTGGAGGTCTGGCTTATTGCTCGGGGGCTTGCAGTTCTTTTTATGTTTTTTACACTTGCGATTAAGGCCCAAACGGAGCCCAGGGTAAGCTCTTCGGTAGACACTACTTCCATTAAGATCGGGGAACAAATAAAATTTCAGGTGACTGTAGAAGCAGATACTACGGCACAAGTAATATTTCCTGAGGGTCAAACCTTTTCACCTCTGGAAACTGTGGAGGCTTTTAAGACAGATACCACTAAGCAGTTAGACAGGATGACCCTGCAGAAGATCTATGCGCTAACACAATTCGATTCTGGCTCTTTTACCCTGCCCATACAACGTATTGAGATAGATGGAAAAGGATATTTTACAGATTCATTAAACGTAGAGGTAAGCACGGTGGAAGTGGACACTATTACCAGAGAAATCTATGATATTAAGCCACTGATCCCCGTAGAAAAAAATAGTGCAGACATTCCGTTCTATCTTTGGATCATTCTTGGTGTATTGATAATTGCTGCCCTGGTTTATTGGTTCTTTTTTAGAAAAAAACGCTTGAGTGAAGACGAGAAGGAGGCACTTCTTCCTCCATATGACAGGGCTCTTTTGGAACTAAAAAAGCTGGAAAATTCGCGCTATATCATTCAGGATGAATACAAAAAATACTATTCGGAACTAACAGATATTGTGCGCTCTTACCTGGAAGAAGATGTGCATATCTCAGCACTTGAGAGTACTACCAGCCAGCTTATTACCAAGTTGGAAATGATGAAAGATGCCGGTACACTAAAGATTGAAACAGATACCATTGACCAATTCAAAAAAATACTTGAAACCGCAGATCTTGTAAAATTTGCACGTTCTAAACCGGAATCATCCAGGGCGGAACAAGACAGAAAGGCCATTGAGCAGATAGTGATCAAGACCAAAGAGGCCATCCCGGAGCCAACTGAAGAAGAATTGATGCAAGAGGCGGCATATCAGGAGGCCTTACTTTTGAGAAAAAAGAGAAAACGTTGGGTGCTTGCCGGTGTCTCAACAGCAGCCCTTCTGGTCCTTGCTCTTGTAGTGTCCATGTTTTATTACGGGTTTGAGAATGTACGCGATACTGTAGTTCGAAATCCGTCAAAACTATTGCTGGAAGGGGAATGGGTTTCCAGTTCCTATGGCTATCCGCCAATTAACTTGTCTGCACCCGAAGTATTGATACGGCAAGAAGTGGTGATCCCACCAGAGGAAAAAGATAAGATCAAAAACACTCAGGTATTTTCCTATTACAATCCCAATAATATGCTGGGGGTGGGCACCACCTCTATTACTTTGGCAGAGCCTATAGACCCCGATTTTCAAAAAAGTATAGATGATATCTTAAAAGATTTTGCTGACAAAGGCGCCAGAAATATCATTACAAAACAAGAAGAATTTAGTTCTTTATCCGGGGTACCCGGAGTAAAGGTATACGGTAGTGGTACTTTCCAGGTAAGTGGATCGGATGAAAGAGTAAAAGGAAAGTATGCCATTATATTATTTGGAGGTAAAGGTTTTCAACAACAAATAGTGCTCTCCTGGGAAGATGGAGATTCTTATGCAGAAGAGATCATCAATAGAATCATTAACTCCATAGACGTTAAAACACAAGTGTAGATGTTTGAAAATATCCAATTCGCAAATCCACAATTCTTTTGGTTGTTCTTAGGACTTCCACTGGCCTTGCTTTGGTATTTTTTTAAACGAAAGGAACAAACCGCTACCCTAAAGATTTCTAGCTTGCAGGGTTTCCCGAAGAACGATCTACTTCCTAAACTCAGGCCCCTGTTATTTGTGTTACGCCTGCTGGCCATTGCTGCAGTAATTGTTGCCATGGCGAGGCCACAAACCAGGGAAGTCTCTACCCGGACAAAGACAACAAAAGGGATCGATATTGTGATGGCCATTGATGTGTCATCCAGTATGTTGGCAAGAGATCTGCGCCCAAATAGGTTGGCAGCACTAAAAGAAGTAGCATCCAATTTTATTAGAGAACGCCCTAGCGACCGTATTGGCTTGGTTGCCTATGCGGGAGAAAGCTATACAAAAACCCCGATTACCAGCGATAAAGGCATCGTGTTAAATGCTCTTCGTGAGATCACTTACGGACAATTGGCAGATGGAACGGCCATAGGAATGGGACTTGCCACTTCCGTGAACAGATTAAAGGATAGCAAGGCAACGTCTAAGGTCATTATTCTTCTAACAGATGGGGTAAACAATTCCGGATTTATTGAACCACAAACAGCAGCCAATCTGGCGGTTGAATTTGGAATAAAAACATATACTATAGGCCTTGGAACCAATGGCAACGCCCTTTCTCCTATCGCCTATAACGCAGATGGATCGTTCCGTTACGGGATGCGGCAGGTAGAAATAGATGAACCCCTGCTCAAGGAAATTGCCGAGGTCACCGGAGGCAAATATTTTAGGGCGACCAACAATCAAAAGCTGGAAGCTATTTATGATGAGATCAATAAATTGGAAAAAACAGAGGTAGAAGAATTTAAGTACTATAATAACGAAGAGAAATTTAGGCCGTGGGTACTCCTCGCCGGAGTATTATTGCTTTCTGAATGGCTTTTTAGAAATACACTGTTTAGGAGTTTTATTTAAGTTATGATACAAATAGACGAAGCGACATATTTTTATTTATTCCTGATCTTCCCGGTCATGGTGTTGTTGTATGTTGTTCTGGTATACTGGAAGAAAAGGACACAGCGCAGGTTTGCCGAGCCTACGCTATTAAAGCGCCTTACTCCCAGCAGGTCTAGTTTTAAAGGAGTACTAAAATTATTGTTCCTACTCCTGGGGCTCTCCGGATTGATCCTTGGATTGGCCAATCCAAAGATCGGCACCAAATTGGAGACCGTTAAACGAGAGGGAGTCGACATAGTTTTTGCGATCGATGTTTCAAAAAGTATGTTGGCAGAAGATATTGCGCCCAATAGATTGGAAAAGTCAAAACGCCTGGTATCAGAGATCATTAATCAACTCGCCAGTGATCGGATTGGTATCATTGCGTATGCAGGACAGGCAACACCACAATTACCAATAACTACAGATTACGGTGTAGCAAAGATGTTCTTACAGTACCTGAATACGGATCTCTTATCATCCCTGGGGACCGCCATTGATGAGGCAATTAAATTGGCTACTACTTATTACGATGATGAGGACCAGACCAACAAAGTATTATTTATTGTGTCTGATGGGGAAGATCATTCGGAAGGACTCGCCATAGAAGCCGTAGACCTGGCAGTAGAGCAAGGGATACGAATTTTTACAATTGGTGTGGGAAAAGAAAAAGGAGCTCCAATTCCCATCAAGAGAAATGGTATTACCGAGGAACTTAAGAAAGATAGCCAGGGCGAAGTAGTAATTACCAAGCTCAATAAAGAAATTCTAACAGAAATTGCGGAAAAGGGCAACGGGGAATATATTGACGGATCTAATACAGATGAGGCAGTAGAAAAGATCAAGGAAGCCCTGAACCAAATGGACAAGATGGAATTTGAAGCCAAACAATTTGCAGACTACAAGGACCAGTTTCAATGGTTTTTGGGTGCAGGTTTATTCTTCCTATTTTTAGACATCTTTTTGTTGGACCGAAAAACAAAGTGGTTAAAGAAATTAAACCTATTTAATGAGAAAGATCATGAATAAGGGATATAGCTTTCTAATTCTATTGCTTTTCACTGCCTTTTTAAATGCGCAGAACGAAGTTATTAAGGAGAAGGAAAAAGCATTAAAAGCTTCGGTAGATCTTACCTGGGAGGCCAATAAAGAACTTTCAGACAATGAATTCATAAAGGCTGAAGCAGACTACCGCAGGGCTATTTCAAAAAGCGATGAGAATGTGGTAGCCCCCTATAATTTAGGAACGGCCTATTATAAAAAAGAGAGTTTGGAAGAAGCCTTTGGAAGGTTTAAACAGGTGGGGGAATTAGCCTCCGAAAAGCCGGAAAAACATAAGGCCTTCCATAATATGGGCAATGTTTTTATGAAGAATGAAGAGTATGACAAGGCAGTAGAAGCATATAAAGAAGCGCTTAGAAATGACCCGTCTGATGAAGAAACCAGATATAACCTGGCACTGGCAAAAGCATTAGCCAAAAAAGATAAAGATCAGGATAAGAAGGGTGATGAAGATAAGAAGCAGCAAGAGGAGGAAAAAGACGATCAGGAGGATAAGAAGAAGGAAGACAATAAGGATCAGCAACAAGATAATAAGGAGAAAGACGGTGGGGATAAGGAGAAAGATGACAATAAAGAGGGTGATGGCGATGAAAAGAAAGAGCAACCTAAGCAAGGGGAAAAACCAGAGGAGGAAAAACAGCCCAGAAAAAATCAGCTCTCACCTCAACAAGTAAAAAACCTGCTTGAGGCCATGCAGAATGAAGAAAACAAGGTACAGGAAAAGATGAACGAGAAGAAAGTAAAAGGTCCTAAAAGTAAAAACGCTAAAGATTGGTAGTGATGCGTAGACTTACATATTTGTTAGGTATGCTATTTCTGATTCTGGGAACAACCCTTTCCTATTCTCAGGATGAGGAGGCTGTGGAATTTGAGGTTAATCTAAGTAAGGAAAGACTGGGAATCAATGAGCGACTACGGGTAGAATTTACCATGAATAAAGATGGGGACAACTTTTCTCCTCCAGATTTTGAAGGTTTCCGTGTACTGATGGGTCCTTCTCAAAATATCAGTTCTTCATGGGTAAATGGAGTGCGAAGCTACTCCAAAACCTATTTCTATATTCTGGCACCTACGGAACGTGGGAACTTTACTATTAAACAAGCTTCTATTGTTATTGATGGCAAAACCTATAAGTCGCTGCCAAAAAAAGTGGAGGTGACTGCTGCAGTAGATAAGCCAAGTGATCAAATGACCGCAGATGATGTTGCAGATCAAAGTCTTCATTTGGTTGCAGAAGTTTCCAAGGCAACGCCGTATTTAAACGAAGCCATCAGTGTGGTTTACAAACTATATGTTAGTCCGTCTGTTAATGTTTCCAATTTTCGTCCTCTGGACAATCCTACCTACAATAATTTCTGGAGTCAGGATATTCCGGTTACCTCGTATAACGTTAAAAATGGAACATATAATGGTAAATCGTACCGCTATGTTATTCTAAAACGCGTTGTTTTATATCCTCAGAAAAGCGGCTCTCTAGACATTGAACCCTTATCGCTCGATGTAACTCTGGAGGTCCCTACTAACAGGAGGGATTTCTTTGGCGGACCTATATATGCCCAAACGAATAAGACCGTATCTGCCGGGCAACGTACAATCAATGTGAAACCTCTGCCAACTGAGGGGCAACCTGCTAATTTTAGCGGTGCTGTTGGGAATTTTAGTTTCAAGGTTACTACAAGTAAAAAAAGTCTTAAGGCCTCAGAATCATTACAAGCCATTGTACAGGTAGAAGGAAGTGGAAATCTAAAATTGTTTCAATTACCCGTTTTGGAAATGCCAGGATCTCTGGAAGTATACGAGCCGGAATTTAATGAAAATGTAAGGACCACTCTTTCCGGTATGCAAGGCAAGGTAAGCAACCAATATACGGTGGTACCTTCCTATAAAGGCAAATATCCCATTCCTCCCATTAGTTTTAGTTATTTTGATCCGAATACACAGGGGTACAAATCCATTTCTTCAGAAGAGATCATGATAGATGTACTGGAAGGGCCGATGGAAACCTCTGCAGGAAATATTGCCGTTGGGCAAAACAAACGCTCAATTTTAACTACGGGATCGCAATTCCATTTTATAAAATTGACTCCCAATTTACAAGCTATGAAAGAAGTTGTCTTTTTTGGCTCTCTCAAATTTTATCTTTTTCTGATCAGTCCACTTCTGCTAATTCCACTTGCCATTGTCTTTGGAAAGAAAAGAGAAGCTATAGCCAGTGATGCAGAGGGAAACAGAATAAAAAAGGCCAATAGACTAGCTAGAAAATTCCTGTTCAAAGCTAAAAAAGCTTTGGGCGAAAAAGATGAGTTTTACATAGCCCTGGAAAAAGCCTTGCATAATTATCTGAAAGCAAAATTAAAGATAGAAACCTCCGAGTTTGCCAAGGAGAAAATTGAATCATTACTTGTTCAGAAAACGGTAGATGCAGACACAACGGAAGGTTTTATTAGCCTGCTAAAGAATTGTGAAATGGCAAGGTACAGTCCATTTTCCGAGGTTCAAATGCAACAAGATTACAACAAGGCCAGTGAGGTCATTTCAGCCATGGATAAACAATTGTAGTCATGAAAAAGTGGATTTTATTATTATTTATATTCTCCTTTACATTAGGGATAGCACAAAACGAGATATTATTTGAAAGTGCTACCAAAGCTTATAATGAAGGGAACTATGAAGACGCCATTGACAACTATCATGAGATCCTGAAGTCGGGCCAACATTCTGCCGAAGTGTATTTCAATCTGGGAAATTCGTATTACAAGGTAAATAAAATAGGTCCCAGCAT
>CBDUON010000034.1:0-18539 GCA_965368835.1 uncultured Eudoraea sp.
AGAAAAAGGAGATGAACAAGACTGAGAAAAGTCCAATACCTGCAGCACTTAACGTATTTACAAAAGAATTGAGAATGTTAGGAATAAAACCGATATCGAAGCCCTGAACGATATTCTTTTCTATCTCAGTGCCTTTAATAAGGTCGTTTACTTGTTCGGCCGAAGCCCCAAAATACAAGGTTATTTCCTGATAGAGGGTGATGAACTTGGTCCTCAGGTCTTCTATGTTCAACAGCGATAAATTGGCAGCTTGTTCTGCTATAAGTGGGAAAAACAGGGCTATGATACCCGCAATTACGCCAATCATAAGTACCATGGTAATTACCACGGCCAGTGTATTGGGAAATTTAAGTCGGCGTCTTAGAAATAATACAACCGGCCTTCCAATTAGGGCAACTACCGCTGCCATGCAGAGATACGCCAGGACAGATCGAATTTCGTATAGGAAATAGAATAGAATTGTTATGCCCACAAGGATCCCTACGGCCCTTAGTATCCCATTTGATAATATTTTTGCGTTCATGATTTAATTTTTGAAGGCGTACTGAATAATATTAGCGCCCATTTGTAGGGCTTTTTGTCTTACTTCTTCCGGATCATTATGAACTTCAGGATCTTCCCAACCATCTCCAAGATCACTTTCAAATGTAAATAATAGGACTAAACGGTCTTCATTAAAAATACCAAAGGCCTGTGGTCTCTTCCCATCGTGCTCATGTATCTTTGGCAACCCATCCGGAAACTGAAATTTCTGAGAGAAAATAGGATGTTCCGGGCTTATTTCTTCCAATTCCTTATCAGGAAACACCTTCTTTAATTCCTTTCTGAGATATGGCTCCATCCCATAATTGTCATCAATATGGAGGAAACCTCCGGCCAGAAGATAGGTTCTCAAATTAAGGGCGTCTTCATTTGAGAAAAAAACATTCCCATGCCCTGTCATATGAACAAATGGATATTGAAATAGTGCAGTACTGCCAACTTCTACAGTCTGTGGTTTGGCATTAATTTCAGTGCGAATAGTTTGATTACAAAAACGAATGAGATTAGGAAGCGCTGTAGGGTTTGAATACCAATCACCACCGCCCTTGTATTTAAGAACTGCTATTTCCTGCGCTTGAGTAGCAAGAGAAGCCATCAGGCTTATTAAAAGCAAAAACATGGTACGCTGCAACATAGAAAATCGACCTAATTATTGATCCAAATGTACATAATATCAATTTTAAACATGCGGCATCTAACAGTATGCATATTCCTCAATTAATAAAAAGCTTAACGGCTGTTAAAGACCGCTACGGCGGTGCAGGCATAGATGGCAGCTGTTTCTGTACGTAATCTGCTTTCTCCCAGAGAAACTGGCAAAAAGCCTTTCTCATAGGCCAGATCCACCTCTGCCTCCGTAAAATCACCTTCCGGCCCTATCAAGATGGTAATGGGCTTGTCTGGGGCAATTCGGCGCTTTAATTCCACTTTTTCCTCCTCATGGCAATGTGCAATGAACAAAATTCCTGTATGCTTTTGTTCGAGATACTCTGTAAAGGTAAGTGGTGGATGCAACACAGGTAGATACGTTCTTTGCGATTGTTTCATAGCCCCTTGAATCACTTTCTGAAGGCGATCCATTTTAAGGGTTTTGCGTTCGGACCTGCTGCAAATAATGGGTGTTATTTCGTTTACCCCTATCTCTGTAGCTTTTTCCAGGAACCATTCGAATCTATCATTGCTTTTAGTGGGAGCCACTACCATATGCAACGAATGCATTTTTGCATGTATTTTCTTGGCAGAAACTACTGTTGCGGTAGTATTCTTAGGATCTACATTGCTCAATGACGCCACAAACAACCAGCCTTTTCCATTGGTAATATGAAACTCATCTCCTTTCTTTTTACGCAAAACCTTTAAAAGGTGCTTGCTCTCATCTGCCTGGAGGGTAAATTCTTTGGTAGTCTCTGAGATCTCCGGATTGTAAAATAATTGCATATTTTTTCTGTATTCAAAGTGTTAGTTTGCGACGTGCGTGTTCTATACCCAGTTCTATCCAATGCTGAAGCATTTCTTCTGTTTCCAGACCTGGAGGTGTCACATATATAAATTCTTTCATTGGTTTATTCGTAAAATCCATTGGAACCACATGTTGGTTTTCTAAAGCTTGTTCCATTTTCTCAGAAACTACTCGAACCATAAGCTTCTCTTTCATTACCCCTATGGTCATTTTTCCTTTTAACAAAAAGGCCAGGCCCCCAAACATTTTTTTCTCAGTTATAAATGAAGCAATAGAAGTTGGGTACAACTTCAGAGAAAGACGTATTCGTTGCGCTAGAAGTTCATCGAATGCCATGTACCAGGTAAATAGTTTAATAGGTAAATCTACGGAAATAAAGGTATGAGATTTTTGCAAACTTTGATAGATAAGATGGTAAAAGTCGGTAGGACAGCTACTCAATTTAAAATAAATTTTAAGGAATAATATACCGTGCCTTAGCAGTGACTCCCTGATCGGTAAAATTATCTTCCAGGTATTTTAGATACCCCACTATTCCTATCATAGCCGCATTGTCTGTGCAATATTCAAATTTGGGAATAAAGGTTTTCCAGCCAAGGGATGTTTCGGCTTCTTTCAGGGCATGTCGAATTCCTGAATTAGCTGATACTCCGCCACCTATGGCCACTTGTTTTATCCCTGTCTGTTTAACGGCTTTTTTTAATTTGTCCATGAGAATACCCACTATGGTGTACTGAATGGAGGCACAAATATCTTCTTTGTGTTGTTCTATAAAGTCAGGATTCTTTGCAACTTCTTTTTGAATAAAATATAGAATACTGGTCTTTAGGCCGCTAAAACTGAAATTAAGACCCGGCACTTTTGGTCTGGGAAATTTAAAAGCCTTTGGGTTTCCGACCTGCGCATATTTGTCAACTAAAGGTCCGCCGGGATAAGGCAGTCCCAAAATCTTCGCGGATTTATCAAAAGCTTCACCAACCGCATCATCCAGACTTTCCCCCAGGATCTCCATATCAAAGTAATTGCGTACCAGCACAATTTGTGTATGGCCGCCGCTGATGGTCATGGCGAGAAAAGGGAAGGTGGGTTTGTCATATCCTGCTTCCGAAATAAAATGGGCGAGGATATGGGCTTGCATATGGTTTACTTCAATAAGCGGAATACCAAGGCCAAGGGCCATGGATTTGGCAAAAGATGTGCCCACCAGTAAGGACCCCATAAGACCCGGACCTCTTGTAAAAGCTATGGCGGATAGCTGATTTTTATCGATATTTGCTTTGGCTAGTGCCTGATGAATCACAGGGACAATATTTTGCTGATGAGCTCTGGATGCAAGTTCCGGGACTACACCACCAAATTCCTCGTGTATTTTTTGGGTAGCAACCACATTGCTAAGGGTGGTATCATTGCATAAAACGGCTGCTGAAGTATCATCGCAAGAAGATTCAATGGCGAGTAGGTATATATTTTGTTTTTTCACCTAGCTTTGGAATAATTATTGGTCGTACAAAGGTAAATCATATAGCCCTATCAAAAAACTTAGAAAAATACTGATAAGAGTGCTCCTGGCAGTATTGCTTGTATTGGTTCTTGGCTCCATTATTCTGTCCTTACCTTATGTACAAACTAAGTTGGCCAAATATGCTACCAGCTCCATTAACAAGGAGTACGGAACCAACATCAACATAGATAAGCTACGTGTTTCGCTGATCTCATGGGATACCTCTCTAAAAGGAGTTTTTATTCAGGATTATAAACAAGACACCCTTTTCTATATCAATGAACTTACCACCTCCATTCTGAGTATTCGCAATTTGATAGGGGGTAGTCTTGAATTTGGGGATATTGAGGTAGATCAATTAAACTTTAAGTTAAAGACGTATAAAGGGGAAACTAATACCAATCTTGACGTTTTTGTAGAAAAATTAGATGATCATAAACCTCGAGACCCTGAGACTCCGCCATTTTATTTTACCTCTTCAGATATATCTATTGAGAATAGTAAATTCCGAATGATCAATGAAAATCTTGAAACTGCGGAGACCTTAGATTTTCGCGACTTGAATTTAAATGCGTCAGATTTTCAAATTTTAGGTCCAGAGGTCACCACCAAAATAGATGCATTATCCCTCAGGAGCAGAAGTGGGGTAGAACTCAGTAAACTGGCCACTTCCTTTAAGTACACTAAACAACAAATGAGGTTTGATTCGCTGGATATCCAAACTCCAAGATCGCATCTGATCGGTAATCTAGTATTTGATTATAACAGGGAAGACCTTGCCGACTTTCTCAACAAAGTGAATATCACGGCTGTATTTCAGGATTCTAAAGTCTCCCTGGACGATGTTAATATTTTGAGCCAACAGTTTGGAGAAGAAAAGGAAGTATTGTTTTCTGCTTCCATGAATGGTGTCTTAAATGATCTCAATGTGAATGAGGTGTTTCTGACAACCGAAAATACAGGGATAAGGGGTGATTTTAATTTTAAAAATCTTTTTGCAAAGGATGATCCATTTGTATTGCAGGCCGGGATTAAGAATATAACCACCAGTTATTACGAATTAAGGTCCTTGATGCCCGAAGTGCTGGGAACCTCCATACCTACCTCTTTTTCAAAATTAGGACAATTTACCGTACGGGGTGATGCCACAATAACCGAATCTTCCGTAGATGCCAGGGTGAATATTAACAGCAGCATTGGGAGTAGTTATGTAGATCTCAGCCTTACAGATGTCAACAACATAGACAATGCAAAATACAAGGGCTTTATTTCGCTTATTGACTTTAATCTGGGCAAGTTTGTAAATGATAACAATCTCGGAATTACGTCCCTGGATGTAAATGTAGAAGGTCAGGGTTTTGCCAAGAATAATTTGAATACTGAAGTAATAGGGCAGGTTTATAATCTTCAATTCAATAACTATGACTATAAGGATGTGAGTGTTTCCGGGATCTTAAAGGACCAGTTATTCGATGGTTCTGTGGTGAGCAAGGACGCTAACTTCAATCTTGACTTTAAGGGATTGGCCGATTTTGGCGGGACGGTTAATAATTTCAATTTTAACGCCTCCGTTGCCTATGCAGATCTGAAGAAATTAAATTTTATAAAGGACAGCGTGTCTATTTTTAAAGGCGATGTTATCATGAATGTCTCCGGAAGTTCACTAGATGATGTAATAGGGAGTGTCAACTTTACCAAAACCAACTATCAAAACATAAATAACACCTACTTTTTTGAAGACTTCAATGTGGTTTCTTCTTTTGGCCAGGATTCTGTTAGGAGCATAGAAATAAACTCCCCGGATATTATCACCGGCTATATGAGAGGTAAATTCAAAGTAAATGAGTTAGACAAGCTTATTCGAAATTCCATTGGGAGTATATATACCAATTACAAGCCATTTGATATTTCCGGAGGGCAGACACTCGATTTTAATTTTAAGATCTATAATAAGATTGTTGAGGTCTTTTTTCCTGAGGTGGCTTTCGATCCCAACACCTTTATTCGTGGCAATATAGTGGCAGATGAGGGAGATTTTAAACTAAACTTCAAATCCCCCAGGATCGCCGCATTTGAAAATGTATTTGATAGTATTGATATTAAGATCGATAATAAGAATCCGCTTTTTAACACCTATGTTTCAATTAAGGATGTAGAAACGGTGTATTACGATGTGCAGGATTTTAGTCTGATCAATACCACCTTAACAGACACACTTTTTTTTAGGACCGAATTTAAAGGAGGTAAGGAGTTTAATGATGTTTACAACCTTAACTTCTATCATACTTTTAATGCACAAAACAAGTCAGTTATCGGTCTTAAAAGATCTGATGTAAGCTTTAAAGGAAATACATGGGTCCTGAATAAAGACGGAGATCAGAAAAACAAGGTGATCATTAACCAGACCTTGGATAGTATTCAGATACAGGAGATCGTCATGAACAATGACAACAGGGAACAGATTAGGTTAAGAGGGGAGCTGGCCGATTCTACCTATAAGGATCTGCAACTCGATTTTAAGATAGTTTCACTGAGTAAGATCGCTCCTTCAATTGACAGTCTGAAATTAAAAGGGGAGATCAACGGAACCTTGAATATCCTGCAAAAGGATGATATTTATCTTCCATCCTGTAACCTGCAGATCACGGATTTTGGGGTAAATGATATTACCTTGGGCGAATTGACAATCGGGATCGTAGGTAACCGAGATCTTACTGAATACGTGGTAAACTCACAGATAGCTGATGGGGGTGTTGAAAAATTTAGTCTTCTCGGTAATTTTGACAATAGGAATGATGCCCCCATTGCAGATCTCATGGCCAATTTCAGTAATTTTAACATGGAACCATTTAGTCCGCTTGGCGATGGGATCATAACAAATATCAGAGGGCTCTTAAACGGAACGGCACAAATTAAGGGAGACCTACGGAATCCTGATATAAGTGGGTTACTCACCCTTAACGAAGCCGGGATTGCCATTCCCTATTTAAATGTAGACTATGCATTTGGACCAAATGCTACAGTGAGGTTGTACAATCAAACCTTCGATTTTCAGAATATTCAGTTAACAGATGTTACCATGAATACCAATGCTTCCCTAGACGGAACCATAAAGCATCAGTATTGGGATGATTGGAGCCTGGACCTGGATGTGAATACCAACAATAATCGATTTTTAATTTTAAATACACCTTTCGAAGAAGAGATCTTGTATTACGGTACCGGTTACCTCAATGGTAGGGGGAGGATCTTTGGTCCCACCAGAGCCTTGACCATCAACGTTAATGGCGCTACCGCGCCCGGAACTTCTTTAAAGATACCACTCAGCGATATAGCCTCGGTTGGGGATTACTCCTTTATTAATTTTATTGAAAAAAAGGACCAACAAACCTTTGAAGTAGAAAGAACGCTGAAGGATTATGAGGGATTGGAATTGAACTTCGACCTCGATGTTACTCCGGATGCGGAAGTTGAGATCGTTGTAGATCAAAAGACAGGAAGTTCACTTAAAGGCACAGGAGAGGGAATCTTGCTGATTGAGATAAATACAAATGGTAAGTTTAATATGTTTGGCGATTTTGTGGTGGTCACCGGAACCTATAACTATCGTTTTGGAGGGGTGATCGATAAATCATTTACGGTGAAACCCGGAGGCAGTATTGTTTGGGATGGCACGCCACTTGCGGCTCAGCTCAACATGGAAGCTGTGTACTCACTCAATGCAAATCCGGCTCCATTATTGGATAACTCCGGAGTAACCAGAAGAATTCCTGCAGATGTTGTGGTGCAACTCACGGGGGAGTTAGAGAGACCTACGATCGATTTTAAAATTGAATTCCCGGGTACAAGTTCTATAGTAAAGTCGGAATTAGAATACAAGCTTCAGGATCCAACAGTTGAAGAGCGAAATGCGTTTTTCCTCCTGGCACAGGGGACCTTTGTAGATGAAGGCAGCGGACTTAATCAACAGGCGGTAACCGGGAATTTGATACAAACGGCTTCCGGTTTGGTGAACTCCTTGCTAGGTGGCAGTAATGATAAGTTCGATTTTGGGTTTTCCTTAGAACAAGGAACCCTGGATCCAAGTCAGGTTCAAACCGAGAACAGATTAGGGGTAACCGTTTCCACGAGGATTAGTGACAGGGTATTGTTCAATGGCCGGTTTGGAGTTCCGGTTGGTGGGGTAAGTGAAACAGTTGTAGCGGGTGATGTTGAGGTTCAGGTCTTACTTAATGAAGAAGGTACACTGCGTGCAAAGATCTTCAACAGAGAAAATGAGATTCAACAGTTCCTGGCAGATCAAACAGGATATACTCAGGGGATAGGACTTTCTTATGAAGTAGACTTCAGTACCTTTAGCCAACTACTTCAAAAAGTATTCAGTCCTAAGAAAGTTGATAATACCCCCACGGCGAAACCCAGAAATGCACGAAGTACAATGGGGCAAGACAGCCTGGTAAAATTTTATCAAAAGCCCAAGACACTTCCACTTAAGGAGTGATTTTTTATTAGGAATTTCGCAATTTTTTGTACTATTTTCTGAACTTACTAAAACTATATCGTTATAGATAACACTGAGTGGCAATAAAGGAGTATGGATCACCGCATTATCATAATTGTTTGCTACTTTTGACATTCGAAATTTTCTAATGGACAAAAAAATTCAGAAAATAGCCGTTTTTACTTCCGGAGGAGATGCTCCCGGGATGAACGCTGCAATCCGGGCGGTTGTTCGTACCTGTGCATATATGAAAATAGATTGCGTAGGAATCTACAGGGGTTATGAAGGGATGATCGAAGGAGATTTCCTTCCCATGAATGCCAGGAGTGTAAATAACATTATTAATAAAGGCGGTACTATTTTAAAATCTGCCCGTTGTGAAGCATTCAGAACAAAAGAAGGTCGCCAAAAGGCATATGACCAGCTAAAGTCTGAAGGGGTGGATGCCATGGTAGTTATTGGAGGAGATGGGAGTTTTACCGGAGCCCTCTTATTCAATGCCGAATTCAACATTCCCTTAATTGGAATACCCGGCACCATAGACAATGATATTTTTGGAACCCGGTACACCCTGGGCTTCGATACGGCTATCAATACGGCCATGGAAGTTATAGATAAGATCCGGGATACTGCAAGTTCTCATCACCGACTATTCTTTGTGGAAGTTATGGGGAGAGACGTGGGACACATTGCCCTTAATGCAGGTGTAGGAGCCGGTGCAGAAGAGATCCTGATCCCTGAAGAGAATCTTGGATTGGAACGTTTGCTCGATTCCCTAAAGAAAAGTAAGCTTACCGGAAAGTCTAGTAGTATTGTGGTTGTGGCAGAAGGAGATAAAACCACAGGTAAAAGTATATTTCAGTTAAAAGAATACGTAGAGGAGCATCTGCCCATCTACGATGTGCGGGTATGTGTATTAGGCCATATGCAACGAGGGGGATCCCCTACTTGTTTTGACCGTGTACTGGCAAGCAGAATGGGAGTTAAGGCCGTAGAAGCGCTGTTAGAGGGTAAAACAAATCTAATGGTAGGTATCCTGGACGATGACATTGCATTCACTCCAATTTCAGAGGCAATAAAAGGAAAAACAAAAATTAATAAGGAACTCATTAGAGTATCCGATATCATGAGTACTTAATATAAATTAGAAGAACATGGCAACATTAAAAGTAGGAATAAACGGATTTGGTAGAATAGGTAGACTTGCTTTCAGATCTATTGCAAAAAGAGATGGGATTGAGGTAGTGGCTATCAATGACCTTTTAGATGTGGAACATTTGGCATATCTGTTATCATATGACTCAGTACACGGGAAGTTTGATGGAACAGTTTCTGTGAAGAACGGAAATTTAATAGTAAATGGTAAGACCATCAGAATAACCGCAGAAAGAGATCCAAAAAATATTAAATGGGATGCGGTAGGAGCAGAAATAGTAGCAGAGTGTACAGGGATCTTTACAACCTTGGAAACTGCACAGTACCACATAGACGGAGGAGCTAAGAAAGTAGTTATTTCCGCACCTTCTAAAGATGCCCCTATGTTTGTTATGGGCGTTAACCATAAAGATGTAAAAGCCAGTGATAAGATTGTATCTAACGCATCTTGTACCACCAACTGTTTGGCGCCACTTGCCAAAGTATTAAATGATTCATTTGGTATTGAGGAGGCGTTGATGACTACTGTACACGCAACAACGGCAACACAGTTAACCGTAGATGGTCCCTCAAAAAAGGACTGGAGAGGTGGCAGAAGTGCCATGTTAAACATTATCCCGGCTTCTACAGGGGCGGCAGTAGCTGTAACTAAAGTGATTCCCGAATTAGTTGGAAAGATTACAGGAATGGCATTCCGAGTTCCAACCGCAGATGTTTCTGTGGTAGACCTTACAGTTAAGCTTAAAAAGGATACTTCTTATGAAGAGATAAAAAAAGTATTTAAAAAGGCTTCAGAAGGATCATTAAAAGGGATCTTGGGATATACCGAGGAATCTGTGGTTTCCCAGGATTTTGTTGGGGATCCAAGGACCAGTATCTTCGATGCAGGTGCAGGGATAGAACTGAATTCCAAATTCTTTAAAGTTGTGTCATGGTACGATAATGAAGCTGGTTACGCCAATAAATTGGTTGACCTTGCACAATATGTTCATTCATTAAAATAAGGAAATATTGATACCTTTGAAATCCTTGAGATAAGTAAAATATGCTTATTTTAAGGATTTCTTTTTTAAGCGCATTCATATGATTTTAATAGTAGATAGCGGTGCTACCAAGGCCGATTGGATCGCCCTTGATGAAAAAGGGGACGAAGTCTTTATGACACAAACTTTAGGCTTAAGTCCTGAGGTCCTTACCAGGGAGGTAATTGAAGATCGTTTGGCGAACAATTTTGAGCTTTCTAAAAACAGGGATAAGGTAAAGCAACTTCATTTTTATGGCGCCGGTTGCGGAACCAACAGAATGAAAAAGTTCTTAAAGAACATTTTTAAGTCCTTTTTTAAAAATGCGAAGACCGTGGTAAGGGAAGATACTTACGCCGCCATTTATTCCACAACCAAAATTGGTCATCAGGGGATCGTTTGTATTTTGGGGACGGGTTCTAATTGTAGCTATTACGATGGGCACCAACTTTTCCAAAAAGTGATCTCGCTGGGTTATATCCCCATGGATGATGGTAGTGGTAATTTCTTTGGACGGAAATTAATACGTGATTATTACTTCCATAAAATGCCTCAGGCGCTGGGTATTAAATTTGCCAGTGAGTACAATTTAGATGCAGATGTTATAAAGGAGAATCTTTACAAACAACCCAATCCCAATACATATTTAGCAACCTTTGCCCGTTTCTTGATTGAAAATAAAGATCATCCCTACTGTAAAGGAGTAATAGACAAAGGATTGCAACAATTTGTGAATAATTACATCATGCAGTTTGAACTGGCCACCAAGGTACCTATTCATTTTGTAGGTAGTATTGCCTATTTTCTCCGGGAGGAATTAAAAGCCGTGTTAGAGCGCAATGACCTGGTGCCAGGTGTTATCAGACAACGACCTATAGAAGGCCTGGTAGAATTCCACAGGCAAACTATCTAATAGCGATCATGGAGATCTCCACATTGACAAACTTAGGGAGATTGGCAACTTCTACAGTTTCTCTCGCAGGTGCTGTAGCCTGGTCAAAATAAGAGCCGTATACTTCATTTATACTGGCAAACTGATTCATGTCCTTTACAAAGATGGAGGCTTTCACTACCTGGCCAAATCCCATACTCGCCTTCAGTAAAATGGCCTTTAGATTTTCCATACATTGTTTTGTTTCCGCCTTGATATCTCCTGAAATAAGTTCTCCGGAATTTGGATCCATCGGGATCTGTCCGGAAATATAAAGCGTATTCCCTGCCATTACCGCCTGATTGTATGGCCCTATTGGGGCAGGAGCCTTTGAGGTGTGAATAATTTTTCTGCTGCTCATAGTGGTATAATTTATAAAATAGTTATCGCCTTGCACGTTGACTCCTGTTCTCCCATTTAAGATCCTGAAGAATAGAACTCTTGATACCAATAAAGAAGTACCATCGTTCAAAATTACCAAATGGTGTCCAGTTAAATCGTAAATTAAAACTTTTCAGATCGCGTTCAAAACGCAACTGAGTAACAGTAAATCCTTTGTTTTTTATATCATACCCTGACGAGACCCCTACCTTCCAGCGCGGAGACAATTCTATATTCCCGGAAAACATCAGGGAGTGATTAGAGAATTCATTCTGCCGGTTGCTATTACTATAGGTTGCAGCATACTGTAAATTAAGGTCCCAGGGTATTTTGGTGCCATACCTGGGAACTTCAACATCATCCGGGTCTCTGTCCTTAAAACTACTCTGATTTAAATTATCGGCGGTACCAAAGAGATCATCTGTACGGCCCCCACTAGATTCAATGTAATTCTGCCCGTTATAGGGGTCTTCTTCCTCTTCTTCTTCCTCCCTGTCTTTTTCAAAATCTTTACTACTTATTTTATAACTGATATTTGCCCGTGCATTTGTTAATCTGAACAGACTCCCACCGTTTTTACTGTTAAAGGTATTGATGCGTCTGCCATTGTTATCAATAGCATAGGGATCAAGACTGGCGCCGAAGTTTACAGACATCTTGTTTTTAAAGATATTGGTGCCTCCACTTATACTCACCGGACTTATTTTTAGGGAGTCGGCTTCAAAGTTGTACCCGGATGATAAATTAAAACTATTTAGAAGTTGAATTTTCTTTGGTTCGGTGGCCGTAGAATCTTTATCTCGTACTTTGGCCTCCAGGGTATTTTGTAAAGAAAAGGTCATCGCATTAGATTTTCCCAGGCTTGGAGTGCCATAAATAGTATTTTGGAAGCGGGTATACTGCACAATTGCTCCGGTGGTCTCGTTTAGATATTCATCGTAATACTGCTCAAAAGATGGCGCATATCCATAACTTATAGTAGGCCGCATTACATGCCGGATGGCCTGAAATTTCTTATCCTCACCAAATGTAAATGTTCCATACAGGGTTGTTCCCACACTTGCACTAAAGTTATACTGGTTGAAACGATCGAAGCCGCTAATGGTATCGGTCACTACCGTTTGTGTATCCGGATCAAATCGCTGACCATAGGTTTCCAGCGTCCAGACATCTTCATAACTACCACCCATGGTAACACTAAAATGCTTGGCTACCTTAAAATTAGTGCTGATAGGGATTCGGTGCCTGGCACCAACTTTGGCATCATCGAACATCCTGGCCGTTAAAAAGTCCTCATCATTGGTTCGGATGCTATTTCTGGCATTAAGGTCATATTGGAAATTAACATTCTGCACGGCACCTTTTTTAATTCCTTCTCTTTTAGCAAACGGAAAAACCCGCTCCATACTTGCCTGTAAGGTAGGTAGGGTTACATCTACCACATTGGTATTTGTATTTTGGTTGTGAGTAGCCGTAAGACTCATATTGACAGATGGATATTCCGGGAAGGTCTTAGAATAAGAAATTGAAGAAGATAAATTGTTGGTCTGTGTCAATGCCAGGTTTTGTTGTAAGAGGGAATTCCTAAAATACTGACTGCTCCCCAGGTTAACAGAGGCCGATAATCTGGAATTTGGATTTGCCTTGGGATCCTGAGAATGAGAGATCTGGATGTTATAAATGGTCCCCCTGCTGTAATCATCAAATCCCTTCTGACTTACTATCTGATTTTCATATCTAAAATTAACATTCCCCCTGTACCGGTAGCGTTTGGTGTAAACAGATTGACCTCGGAAACCATAACTCCCGTTGGTATACAGATCCCCGGTTAAAGTGAGATCTACATAATCATTAATAGGAACGTAATAACCCGCATTTTGCAGGAAGTACCCTCTATCCGGATCATTGCCAAACGTGGGCATCATTACCCCGGCAGTTCTGCCTGTAGTTAAGGGAAAGTAGGCAAATGGAAGCGCAATAGGCGTTGGTACATCAACAATGTAAAGGTTGCTAAAACCTGCTATTACTTTTTTACCGGGAACAAACTTTGCCTTACGCACTCGTATATAGTAGTCCGGATCTATGGTGTCCTTGGAGGTTGTGAGCTTTCCTTCGCTCAAGAAATAAACAGAATCGTTCTCCTTTTTTGTTTTTTCAGCGTATATCTTCATGGCATCACTACCCAACTGACCCAAGCCTGCCTGTTGTTCCGACCTTGAATTCCAAATGACCGCTTTTTGGGTATCAAAATTAAATCGAATAGAGTCTGGTATTACTACATTGTCTCCCTGTTTAAAATAAGGTAGCTGGGAATAATTCCCCAGAGAATCCTTAATTCTGCCTGCATAGACTTCATTTTTAATGTAGTCCATAATTATGACCCCAGCCTTTAATTCGGTATCCTGATAGTAGATCTCAGCCTCATTATAGAGATATATTTTTTGATCTTTCTGGCTTAATTTAACGTAATCCTTGGCCTTGTATTGGATGTTATCCAGTAGTAAAGCAGGTTTCTTTGGTACAGAATCTGGTCGCACAGAATCTGTCCTAATCGTGTCTTTTACAAGGGTCTGGGGGAGGGCAGGAGCTTTTATAGAATCTTGTATGGCCGTAATGGGTAGGGGTTTAATTTGGCCCTCCTGACCATACATCATGGAGGCCCCCAATAAAAACAAACCAATGAAAAGAAAAAGCTGTTTATTTGATTGCAAAGCTATATATCCTATTTTTGTAATGATATGGCTTGATTTTTGAAATCAAACTTACATATATTTTTTTTCTGCCCGTTGCAGATTAGAATAATTTTAACCCGAGTACAGGAAGTAAAATTCCTCCCAAACCATGAATAAAAAAAATCTTTTCACATACTTTGCAATCTTATTTTTTATTGGACATTTCTCAATCGCCAGTACTTCTCCCGTAGATCGCGGGAATGATGGGTTTGTAGTAGTCTTAGATGCCGGTCATGGCGGACATGATCCGGGCAATTTAGGAAATGGGTATATGGAAAAGAACATAGCCCTCAACATTGTTCTTAAAGTTGGAGAAATCCTTAAAAAAACTCCCGGGATAAAGGTAGTTTATACTCGCGATGATGATTCGTTTGTTGACCTTTTTGTTCGAGGAGAGATTGCCAATAAAGCAGGGGCCGATCTTTTTGTCTCGGTTCATTGCGATTCTCACACATCCAATGCGCATGGAGCCGGTACTTTTGTCCTGGGTTTACATGCGAATAAGCAGAATTTCGAGATCGCTAAAAAAGAGAACTCGGTGATATATCTGGAGGATAACTATGAGGTGCGCTATGCAAATTATGACATCAATTCTCCCGAATCTGTCATAGGCCTTACCATTATGCAGGAAGAGTTTTTAGATCAGAGTATACTGCTGGCAAAACTTATTCAGGAAAATTTTACTTCCAAATTAAAACGTAACGACCGAAAGGTAAAACAAGCAGGTTTTATTGTCCTACATCAAACATTTATGCCAAGTGTGCTTATTGAAACAGGATTCCTTACTAATAAAGAAGAAGGCAGGTATTTGAATTCTTCAAAAGGCCAGAATGAAATGGGTAGTGCTATTGCAAAGGCAATTATCAATTACAGAAACAGCATCCCTGATGCTGAATCAGTGATTTCGAATGGAACAGCAAGCAGCGTACCGGAAGAAGTAATTCCAGAAGTGAAAAGTCCGGATCCGGACATTCAAAAGGAAGTAGAACTCCCTATTGAGAAGGAAACGGTCCAAAGCACTACTGTTAATACAACTCCGGTAGAAAATGAAAAACCTGAAATGGTTGAGAAAGACCCTAAAAGTAAAATGCTGGTGTCTAAAGGTGGTATTGTATTTAAAGTACAACTCATGGCGACAGCCAAGGATCTTCCTTCCAATTCAGCAGTATTTAATGGTTTGAATAAGATCTCCAAAGAGCCGGTTAGCAATTTATTTAGGTATCTCTATGGAGAAACGGACACCTATATGGGGGCAAAACTTCTAAAATCGAATGCAGATATGAAAGGTTTTACATCTTCATATATTGTTGCCTATAAGGAGGGAAAGCGGATCCCATTACAAGATGCTTTGAAATACGAAGATGATTAATGGTCGGCCTTCCGATTTTATTTCTAATTTTGTTTGTAACCTAAAAAATAGATGTTGAAACTATCACGGGAAATTAAGACGGGTATCATAGTGATTGGAGGCATCCTCCTTTTTATTTTAGGCTTCAGTTATTTAAAATCTACGCCTCTTTTTGATGATAGTAAGATCTTTTATGCCGTATACCAAAATGTTGGGGGATTACAGACCGGCACCCAGGTCTCTATTAATGGATTTAGTGTAGGTAAGGTCAATAATATTCAATTTAAAGATGACACGGGTTACCTGGTAGTTACCTTTACCGTTTCCAACAGTTTTGAATTTTCTAAGAATAGCAAAGCAGAACTTTACGATACCGGTATTATTGGGGGCAAGGGAATACAGATAAAGCCAGTATTCGATGGAGGTCCTATAGCTCAATCTGGTGATACGCTTTTAACAAATACCCGACCAGGTTTAACAGAATTGGTGCAACAAAAACTTGCACCTCTGCAAATAAAAGTTGAAGGGGCTGTTTCCAATGCAGATTCTCTCTTGATGAATGTCAATGATGTTCTGGATGAAAATACCCGAAAAAGTCTTCGTGAGAGCATACAAGGCCTTTCTGCTGTGGTGAATAGCTTTCAGAAAAGCTCAGCCACCCTCAATGAGTTACTGGATACAAATAAAATGCATATAGACAGTTCTTTAAGCAATATAAACACCCTGACCAGCAATTTTGCAAAATTCTCAGATTCAATTGCAGCCACTAATCTGAGTGCTACCATAAAGAATTTGGAATCAACCATAAAAAATCTGGACGCCCTTCTTGGAAAGATGGAAAAAGGAGAAGGTACATTAGGGAAATTGATGAAGAATGAAGAATTATACGATAACCTTACAGCGGCTTCCAAAGAATTGGATCTGCTGCTGCAAGATTTCAGACTTAATCCAAAAAGATATGTAAACGTATCTGTATTTGGAAAGAAGCAGATTGAGTATAGCCTACCTGAAAACGATCCAGCACTTATTAATCAGCAGTAATTAATGGAATACCTGCCTAACATAATTTTTGCCTTACTTCTTATCCTCGGGTTAGGATTTTTCACAAGGAACGTAAAAAAACTACGAAGAAATATCCTTCTGGGAAAAGAAGCCGATCTCACTGACAATAAATCTCAGCGATGGCGCAATATGGCAAGAATTGCCTTGGGGCAGTCCAAGATGGTAGTGCGTCCTATTGCCGGCTTTATGCACGTAATTGTGTATGTAGGCTTTATAATCATCAATATCGAGGTCTTAGAGATCATTATAGACGGACTACTAGGGACACATCGTATTTTTGCACCTCTTGGGAGTGTATATGATTTTTTGATCGCCTCTTTTGAGATCCTGGCTTTCCTTGTAATTGTGGCGGTAGTAGTATTCTGGTTACGGCGTAATGTTTTAAAGCTGGCGCGGTTTATAAAACCGGAGATGAAAGGATGGCCAAAGAGTGATGCTAACTGGATCCTTTATATTGAGGTGATCCTCATGGGCTTGTTCCTTACCATGAATGCTGCAGATTATCAGCTACAACAACTTGGCACAGCACACTACATACAGGCTGGGTCATTTCCTGTGAGCCAATTTATAACACCTCTGTTTGATGGCTTGTCTGCCAGTACTATTATCATGATAGAAAGAACAGCCTGGTGGTTACATATTGGTGGAATCTTATTCTTCTTGAACTATCTCTATTATTCTAAACATCTTCATATTTTATTGGCATTTCCCAATACCTATTACGGAAATTTAAAACCTAAGGGGCAGTTTAACAATCTTGAGGCAGTGACCAGGGAAGTAAAACTAATGATGGATCCCAGTGCAGATCCTTATGCTGCTCCCGCGGATGATGCAGCACCACCCGAAAAATTTGGCGCCTCAGACGTACAGGATCTCAAATGGGTCCAACTCCTAAATGCATATACCTGCACAGAATGCGGGCGTTGTACCAGTGAATGTCCGGCCAACCAGACCGGGAAGAAACTATCGCCCAGGAAGATCATGATGGATACCCGCGATCGCCTGGAAGAAGTAGGTCAAAATATCGATCAGAATGGTGGAAAATTTGTGGACGATGGGAAGCAATTGCTTGATGACTACATAAGCAGAGAAGAACTTTGGGCATGTACATCCTGCAATGCATGTGTGGAAGCCTGTCCGGTGAGTATAGATCCCCTGTCTATTATTATGGATATGAGACAATACCTGGTCATGGAACAGTCGGCCGCACCAGCTGAATTAAATGCCATGATGGGGAATATAGAGAACAATGGGGCCCCATGGCCTTTTAATCAAATGGACCGACTCAACTGGACAAAAGAGTAGTCCTAATGAATAACGAATAAGAGAAAGCAACATGAATGTACCAACGATGGCATCGCTCTTTGCGGAAGGAAAGCAACCTGAGATTTTGTTTTGGGTTGGTTGTGCTGGTAGTTTTGATGATAGAGCAAAAAAGATAACCAAGGCCTTCGTTAAATTATTGAACAATGCCGGCGTATCATTTGCAGTCCTGGGAACTGAGGAGAGTTGTTCCGGTGATCCTGCAAAAAGGGCTGGGAACGAATTTTTATTTCAGATGCAGGCAATGACCAATATAGAGGTCATGAATGGGTATGGGATTAAAAAAGTAGTAACTGCCTGTCCACATTGTTTCAATACCTTAAAAAATGAATATCCCGGTTTAGGCGGAACATATGAAGTAGTACACCATACGCAGTTCTTAAAGCAGTTGGTGGATGAAGGTAAGATTAGCTTGGAGGGAGGCACTTATAAAGGAAAACGAATCACCTACCACGATCCATGTTACCTGGGGCGGGCTAATAATGTCTATGAGGCACCCAGAGAGCTTATTAAAAAGTTGGATGCTGAATTGGTAGAAATGAAAAACTGCAAGTCGAGAGGCCTGTGTTGTGGCGCTGGTG
>CBDUON010000035.1:0-18380 GCA_965368835.1 uncultured Eudoraea sp.
GATCACAAGCGAGTGTTAGTTTCATGGTACTGCCTATGACTATCTCCCCATTTTTTACAACCGGTTTTTCAACAATAGCTCCCACTGATAGAATGGCCGAATTGGGCTGGTTTATGATTGAGGTAAATTCGAGAATCCCGAACATCCCTAAATTAGAGACAGTAAAGGTGCTTCCCTCCATTTCGGCGGGGGTCAACTTCTTAATACGTGCTCTTCCTGCCAGGTCTTTAACAGCTCCTCCTATTTGAGTTAGGCTTAACTGATCTGCAAATTTTAATACAGGTACTACCAGTCCGTCTTCTACCGCTACCGCAACTCCCATGTGAATGTGTTTGTTGTAACGTGTTGTATCGCCATTCCAGCTGGTATTCACCTGAGGATGCTTTTGCAGCGCCATGGCGCATGCTTTTAATACCAGATCATTATAAGAAACTTTGGTATCAGGAAGATTATTGATATGTGCTCTGGATTGTGCAGCATTTGCCATATCTACCTCAATGGTAAGGTAGTAATGAGGCGCAGAAAATTTAGATTCACCCAAACGCTTTGCAATGATCTTTCGCATTTGAGAGTTTTTCACTTCTTCAGATCCTTCTTCACCCACCGGTAAAATAACAGGCTTCATTGTTTGAGGCTGAGATGCTGGAGTATCGGCAACCGCAGCTACAGCAGCTTCTGATGGTTTAAAGTTCTCAATATCGCGCTTTACTATTCTGCCATGATCTCCGGAACCTTTTACAGCCGTAAGATTTATTCCTTTATCTTCCGCCATTTTCTTAGCCAAAGGGGAAACAAAAATGCGCTGTCCATCATGTGTAACAGCTGTTTCGGTAGACGCAGAATCTTTTGTTTCAGCAACCTGTGACGGTTTGCTTTCTGCCTCAGTTTTCTCTGTGGTTTTTTCCTGAACTCCCCCAGATGGATTATTCAGAATAGCATTAACATCTGTTCCTTTTGGTCCAATAATGGCCAGTACATCATCTACAGGTGCAGATTCTCCTTCTTTTATGCCTATATACAATAGGTTTCCGGAATAGAACGACTCAAATTCCATGGTGGCTTTGTCTGTCTCAATTTCTGCAAGGATATCACCTTCTTCAACATCATCACCAACATTCTTTAACCAGGTAGCTACCGTACCCTCTTCCATTGTATCACTTAAACGGGGCATTTTAATAACCTCTACTCCTTCGGGAATATCGGCAACCGCTTTTTTTGTGCCAGAGGCTTCGGGTGTACTCGCCTTTGGTGCTTCTTCCACAACTGGACTTTCCTTTTTAGTGTCTGCCTCTGAAGACCCGCTGTTTAACAAGGCGGAAATATCTTCCCCTTCTTCCCCTATGATGGCCAAAAGGGAATCTACCGGTGCTCCATCTCCTTCAGCAATCCCAATATGTAAAAGCGTTCCTTCATGAAACGATTCAAATTCCATAGTGGCCTTGTCCGTTTCTATTTCTGCTAATATATCACCCTCTTCTATCTTATCCCCTACCTTTTTAAGCCATTTTGCCACGGTACCTTCTTCCATGGTATCACTTAGTCTGGGCATATTTATGATCTCTGCCATGTATCTATAATTTGTGTTCTATAAACGGATAATCCTTTTGTTCGTATACCATGTCATAAAGTTGTTGAACTGGCGGATAATCTGACTCTTCTGCGAATTTTTCACATTCTTTTACCAGACTTTTCACCCGATCGTTAATAGCTTTAATCTCATCCTCATTCGCATACTTTTTATCTTTGATCACTTCCAGCACCTGAGTAATAGGATCAATTTTTTTGTATTCTTCTACTTCATCCTTGGTACGATAATGTTGTGCGTCTGACATTGAATGCCCTCTGTACCTATAAGTTTTCATTTCCAGAAAGGTAGGACCTCCTCCGCTTCTTGCCCGTTCTATAGCTTTGCTCATTTCTTCTGCGACGGTAACAGGATCCATTCCATCCACAGGTCCACATGGCATTTCATAACCCAAACCTAATTTCCATATTTCGGTAGAATGTGAGGTTCTGGCTACCGAAGTACCCATTGCATATCCGTTATTCTCACAGACAAATACCACTGGCAGCTGCCATAACATGGCCAGGTTAAATGATTCGTGTAATGAACCCTGACGCACTGCGCCATCTCCCATATAACAAAGTGTTACGGCATCCCTTTTAAAATATTTATCACCAAAAGCCAGGCCTGCACCTAAGGGAATCTGACCACCTACAATTCCGTGACCCCCATAAAAACGGTGTTCTTTTGAAAAAATATGCATAGATCCACCCATTCCTTGTGAGGTACCGGTAACTTTTCCGTACAATTCCGCCATGACCCTTTTGGGATCTACTCCCATACCGATGGGTTGCACATGGTTTCTATAAGCAGTGATCATTCGATCTTTTGTGAGGTCCATAGCGTGCAACGCGCCTGCTAATACCGCTTCTTGTCCATTGTATAAGTGAAGGAATCCACGGACCTTTTGCTGGATATAGACTGCCGCCAATTTGTCTTCAAACTTTCGCCAAAACAGCATATCCTCATACCATTTTAAGTAGACCTCCTTGGTAATTTTTTTCATTCAGTGAATTCTTTAATCGTTAATAACCTCAACTATTCAGTGATCGCTTCAGTGATATGACTTGAAGCAAACAAAAATACACATTATATTAATAGAGAAAAAGAAATGAGAAAAAAGCTTGGAAGGCATGTAAACAAGTAAACAAAGGACGTTGCAGTATTTTGATAAAGTCCCTACTACCTTAAAAATTTACTCCCAAAAGCCAGTGGTAAAATATCTTGTATAGAGTTACATTTATAGACAGGGCCATCTCCACCCATAAGCAGCAGTTCAATAGGGTTTTCTTGCCTATTCTCATATTCAAAAATAGATTGTCTGCAATTCCCACAAGGTGCTGCGGGTTCCCGGGTAGGTGTATTCTCTGAACTTGCCACAATGGCGATCTTCAGAATTGGTATTCCGGGAAATTTTGCCCCTGCCTGAAAGACAGCTACACGCTCAGCGCAAAGTCCGGAAGGGTACGAAGCATTTTCCTGATTACTACCTATAACCACTTGTTCATTTTCAAGTAAAACAGCAGCGCCTACCTTAAAATGAGAATAGGGTGCATAGGCATTTTCTCTGGCTTGGGAAGCCAGGTTTATAAGTTCCTGATCTTCTTTGGATAGTTCAGCCAGTGATTCAAATATGTTTAGCTGAAAAGAAAGTGTTTTGCTTTTCATTGAGTAAATATACAATTCCTTACCCCCTAAAATAAAAAAAACCTGCACGAAGGCAGGTTTATAAGTATTCTTTTTGTTTTAATTATTTATGAATTCCTCACCTAAGTTAAATGTAAGGGAAAACCGCAATGTATTCTCCAATGGGTTTCTAACCTGAGAGGAAGAAAATAAATAGGAAAGGTCTATTTGAGCCGCCTTAAATTTAAAGCCGGCACCAAGGGAAAAGAATTTTCTGGATCCCTTTAATTCACTTTCATGGAAATACCCGGTTCTAATCATGAAGGCTTGTTGGTATGAATATTCTGCTCCTAAGGCCCAGGTGATCTCCTTGAATTCTTCACTCATTCCATCTGGGGCATCGCCAAAGGATTCAAAAACTCCACTGAGAAAACCTATTTGTTGGTATTCATCATTATCTTCAGAATCTACGTCCCCGTCACCATCGAAATCTCTGGGAGTGGGAACCAATAGTTTGTTGAATTCTGTTGTTATACCAAGTACATTATCTTCATCCAGAATAAAATCGAATCCTACACCAAACTTAAGATTGGTAGGTAAGAAATTCTCCTGTCCACCTTCATCATATTGAATTTTACCTCCAAGGTTAGATAAATTGAATCCGGCGCGCCATCTACCATTAAAACTTGAGAAGGCTATTTCGTTAGATCTGTAATACCCCGCTACATCTACCGCAAAGGAGCTGGCAGCCTGGGAATCTACATTGCTGATCTCTGGCAATCTTAAATTAGATCGGATAAAACGACCCGCAACTGCCATAGAGAACTGATCGCTTAATTTTAAGGAATATGAACCGTCTAATGCCAATTCGTTTGGTTTAGCCAGGGTTCCCGGATCATTAGCAAATTGCCTGAGTTCAATTTCACCCAGGGTAAAATATCGCAAGCTAAAAGCAAAGGCACTCCTATCGTTGATCTTGTTGTAGAAGCTACCGTTCAGTAAGGAAATATCCGTAATAATGCTTTCCAGGTAAGGCGTATAACTAACACCTATTCCCATTTTTCTTTCTGCAAAAGCAAATTTAGCGGGGTTCCATTGTTGTGAAAAAGCATCTACGGAAGTTGCAACTCCCATATCCCCCATCCCTGCAGCACGTGCATCGGCTGCAATGGTAAGGAATGGAACAGCTGTGGTGATCACTCTATCTTGTTGTGCAAATCCTTTGCAAACGAATATCAATAAAAAGACGCCTATTAATTTTTTCATTTTTTTCACACCTAATTAATTTTTATGAATCCTGTTCTGCATTTGTGTATACCTGCTTCCTTAATTGTATAAAAGCTTGCAGCAGAGAGGTCAGGTAGGTATTTCACTCCTGGTTCTCTCAGGATTAATTACTGGTACATGTGGTAAACGGCCTTTTTGAAAATATCTTGTATAAAAGACAGTATTATTTCAGTTGTAATAGTGCCTCGGCCTAAGTATTTCATCGATGCGCGGCCGATTCAAAGGGTTCGACCAATGTGTCTGGTAAAATTTTAACACTATTGGTCACAAAGAATATCTCAGCTTCATACTATAATGATATTTGTTCCGTTATGAATTTGTAAAGTTGGCCTTTTATCATATAGTATAAGGGCCGCAATTATTTTAACGGCTGTAAAATATTATGCGTAAAACATCGTTTAAGTAGCCGAAAGTCTTAATAAAATCAATAAACACAGGATTGTTCACCTTATATGAATGATCCAAAGCTTAAAAAAATCCGGAAGGAATTTAAATCAAAGATCAACAGATGAAAAAACGATTTATCAAAGTTGTACTCTCTTGCACAGTACTAGTAGCAGGATTTACAGCCACCAGCTGTAAAAAATCGTCTAGTTCAAAAAATACTTCTCGTGCCACAGGATGGAAGATTAATGCGAAGGAAGGCGGTTTTCAATACAACTCCGATTTTAAGGAGCAGGAAACATCACCTGGCCTAGTCTTTATTGAAGGAGGTACATTTACAAAAGGGAAAGTACAAGATGATGTAATGCACGATTGGAATAATACACCTACTTCACAACACGTGCAGTCTTTTTATATGGATGAAACAGAGGTAACCAATGTTATGTATTTGGAATACCTGGATTACCTTAAAAGTGTATATCCACCTGAAAATCCAAAATATGCGAATATATATAAAGGAGCCCTTCCAGATACTTTGGTTTGGAGAAACCGATTAGGTTTTAATGAAACCATGACCAACAATTACCTGCGTCACCCTGCTTATGCGGAGTATCCTGTAGTTGGAGTTAACTGGATCCAGGCAACTCAATTTGCTGAATGGAGAACAGACAGGGTAAATGAAGCAGTTTTGGAAAGAGAAGGATTCCTGGCTCAGGGTGCCAAGTACCAGGCAGTAACAGGTGAGATTGGTGGTACTTTCAACACAGAGGCCTATTTGAACAAGCCAGAATCTGTATATAATGGTCAAATAGATTCCCTACAAGGAAAGAACAAGAAAGATTCTGTTTCAGTTTTTGCTAAACGTAGCAGCGGGATCATCTCGCCAGAGTACAGACTCCCTACAGAAACTGAATGGGAATATGCTGCAGCGGCCTTACAGGGAAGCAGAGAATACAACAACTACCGTGGGAGAAAGAAATATCCATGGGAAGGTGAATACACCAGAAACGGACAACGTGTTGGTAGAGGTGACCAGTTGGCCAACTTCAAACAAGGCAAGGGTGATTACGGCGGAATTGCAGGATGGTCTGATGATGGTGCCGATATCACTGCAGAAGTGAAATCGTATAAACCTAATGATCTTGGATTGTATGATATGGCAGGTAATGTTGCCGAATGGGTAGCTGATGTTTACAGACCTATAGTAGATGATGAAATAAGTGACTTTAACTACTACCGTGGAAATATCTATACGAAATCGGCCATTGGCGAAGATGGAAAAGTAAAAATCCTAAGAGACAGTATTGTTTTTGATACCTTACCTAATGGTAAAGTAGTGGCAGTAAATCTTCCTGGAGAGATCCTTACGGTACCGGTTGACGAAAACGAAACATATTTAAGAACTAATTTCTCCTCAAGTGATAACAGAGGGTATCGCGATGGTGATCCTGGATCTACAAGATTTTTTAATCGCTTTAGCGCAGATGATGACCCGGAAGATCAACGTAAAATGTACGATTCTCCAAAACATAAAGTTGAAAGAGATTCTACAGGTAAAATCATGAGAGGTTATGACACCAGTAATGAGCGTTCTACCCTGATCAATGATGAGGTTAGAGTATACAAAGGTGGATCATGGAGAGACAGAGCGTATTGGTTAGACCCTGCACAAAGAAGATTCTTACCACAATATATGGCAACGGATAATATTGGATTCCGATGTGCAATGTCTAGAGTAGGTTCCAAGGCAAAAACTAAAAATAAGACCGTACGCGGCAAAAAAGTTAAATAGATCTTATTACTTATATAATATAGTAAAGCCCCGACAGTTATGTCGGGGCTTTTTTTTGCGCACTATTGAGAGAAGCTTCATTATTCCTACTAGCTCAAATATGGCACTTACCATGCAGGCAGGCAAGTGAACAGGCAGACATACTATAGCTGTCAGCTTGTTTGGAGGCCCCAAAACATCGAACAAAGCTTGGTCAGTAAAGTCCTATGCTTATTAATTGAAATAAGGCCAGTATATAGACCCAGGGATAATATATACGCAAGCCTTCTATGTCCTGCAGCGGCTATTAACTTAATACGTACTTCCGCTTTGTACAACTCCGGCTAACCTGAAGCCATGTGTATTTACTAAGCTGTTCAGTATTATCTTATATCTGAAGACTCATATAACATATACCATTCAACCACTAATTATATTTTAAGAGATCATTCAAATTCTAATTATGTAATCTCTTTCTTACTTTAATCAATATCTTCATATGACAAACTCTATAAAATGTCTATAATTAAGGTTCATTAGCCATGTATTTATGTGTTATTAGTATATCTTATACTAATTTTAATGTCTTTTTTGGTAGATTTATTATCATATATAGTGTATTACATCGATTATATTGGTCATTACATCGATTTATTATACTATTTCCTACAAATAAGCATTTACATAACAGACGCCACGATAACATATCAATTTATAAATCAAGGTGTTACAAATTAAATAAACCCAAATCTATTATATTATGAAAAATGTAATGTTAATTAGGAACTTGTATTCGGAAGCCTTTCAGAACATCAGTAATTATGTTGCAAAGTCATATTTAAAAACTTTATCCTGGTTATTTATCGCCAGCTACGCAATAGTATTATTTGCATTTATTTTTAGAGTATCAACAGGATTTGCTTTTGATTAGGGATCTAAGCAATAATAAACCACTAGTGCCTGGGGGGGCACTAGTGGCTTCTATAAAAAAGTTGATTTAGTGGAGTAATTTAAATGGGGATATGGTTAAAACCCATTTAGTTTAAGCAGTAATAAGTGTAGGTAAAAGCCTTGACAAATAAGTCGAGGCTTTTTTTATCTTTAGGGCATGAAAATAGAACTGCTCTATGAGCTTTTTTTAAAACATCCAACGATCTCTACAGATACGAGGACAATTAGCCAAAACTGCCTGTTTTTCGCTTTAAAAGGACCAAATTTCAATGGGAATACATTTGCAAAGCAAGCCCTCAATGAGGGTGCTGCCTATACTATCATTGATGAAGATGAACATCTTGTAAATGACAGGTGTATCCTGGTAGAGGATGTGCTCAAAACTTTACAACTTCTTGGAACCCATCATCGGCTTCAGTCCAAAGCCACCATTATAGCCCTTACCGGAAGTAATGGCAAGACTACTACTAAAGAACTGATACACGCAGTGCTTTCCCAGAAATTCCAAACTATCGCAACTCGTGGGAACTTAAACAATCATATTGGGGTTCCCCTTACCTTGCTTTCAATCCGGAAAGATACGGAGATCGCTATCGTGGAAATGGGCGCCAATCATCAGAAAGAGATCGACTTCCTTTGTTCTCTGGCACAACCTGATCATGGATATATTACCAATTTTGGTAAAGCTCACCTGGAAGGATTTGGTGGTTTTGAAGGAGTTATCAGGGGGAAAAGCGAATTATATGAGTATTTGATGGCTCATGGGAAACATATCTTTTGGAATGCAGACGATCCTATCCAAAAAGAGAAACTACGAGACTATAATCTCAAGACCGGATTTAGTACCGATAATAGCACTTACGAATGTATTTCCTTCCTGGGCGCAGACCCCTTTGTAAAACTAAAAATAAAGGGGGAAACCATGGTAACCCATTTACCCGGAGCCTATAATTTTCCTAATTGCGCCATTGCTGTGCTGATGGGGATCTATTTTGAATTGTCGCTTACAGCCATAAAAAAAGGAATTGAAGCCTATCAACCGGAAAATAACAGATCGCAACTTATAGAAAAAAATGGCCTTCGCATTATGCTCGATGCTTATAATGCCAACCCAAGCAGCATGAAGGTAGCTCTGGAGGCATTTGATCTAACGCCAGGGCAAACAAAAACTGTTCTGCTTGGCGATATGTTCGAACTTGGAGATAGTGCCGCTGAGGAACACCAGCGAATTTCAGAAATGGTCGAAAAAATGCCCTTCGATGACTGCTTTCTGGTAGGCGCCCATTTTTATGACACAGATACTAGCTGTAAGAAGTTCAGGTCATTTGAGTCTTTCCTGGAATATTTAAACCAAAACCCCATTAAAAAGGGATCTTTATTGGTAAAAGGATCCAGGGGAATGGCCCTGGAAAGAGTGCTTGATCAACTCTAGCCCTATATTCCAAAAAAGCGTATCTTATTGTGGGGTATAATTCATTCTGGTATGATTCAATTTTCTAAAACTCGAAGACTACGCTCTACTGCTAATACACTAAAGTATATTCTTTTTGTCCTACTCATCTTGGGATGTAATAAGGATAATAGCTCCGATAGTTCAACCCCAAAAACATCCGATTTTGAAAAAATTAACTTGACCGTCGGAGAGCGGAATGAGATGCTTGTCCTTTCCGATGGAACAGAATGGCAATACAGAATATCTGTCCCGGATCTGGGTGCTAATGAAAAAGTGCCATTACTGCTTAACTTACATTGGAGTGGCGATTATAACAGCTACATAGAATCTATGCGGTGTTTGGTAGAACCGGCATTTAAGGAGAAGCGTTATATCATTTTTTCCCCAAGGATAGGCTTTGGCGAGAACTGGTTCGCCGAAGATACCAGGGCCAGGATCCTTGCATTCTTAGACTTTGCCAAAGCTAATTGGCCTATAGAAAGTAATAAAATAGCAGTGACCGGGTATAGTCTTGGAGGAACTGGTTGCTGGAACTATGCCTTGAATTACGACGCTTATTTCTCTGCCGCCATCCCCATGGCCGGAGCCTATATTGCTAACCGAAAGATAAATATCCCCATGGCCGTTATTCACGGAACCGAAGATGAATTATACGATTATGATCTGGCTATTGGAGCTATTGAGGACAGCAGAGCTATGGGCTCTGATATAACTATAATTACTGCCGAAGGAAGATCTCATCAGGAAGCCTGTCTCTATCTTCCACAATTGATTGAAGCTGCCAATTGGCTGGAAAATGAGGTTTGGCAATAAGAATTATCGGATCTTACTTTGCGAAGCTGATAATTGATTACGATTATGGAGTTCTTTAAAAATATTCAAATAAGGCTTCTATACCATTATAGGAAATAAGGCAGGAAAAAAACAATGCCGCCGTTAATACCATATTTAATAAAAACCCAGCTTTGTTTTTTCCTAAGAGTTTCTTTTTATTGATTAGCAGCATTATACCTATGATTACCAATGGCAATACAAATACATTTAATACTTGAGAAACGATTTGCATTTCAATGGGGTTGGCGCCAAAAACTGGAACGATAAGGGCAAACAAACAGGCAATTGCGGTGATAATCTTAAACTGACGTGAACTTGTATCCAAGGTACCCGATTGATAATCGGCCAAAAGAATTGGTGCAATTAAAAGACAAGGGAAAATAGAAGATAATCCTGCACTTAAGGTTCCAAAAAAGAAAAGAGTTAAGGCAAATTTACCGGCTATAGGCTCTAGTGTATTCACCATATCTAGCACTTGTGTTACGGGTTTGTCCTGGTGAAATAAAGCGCCACTTGCTACTGCCATAACTGATCCGCTGATAACAAACACCAGGATGGCCGCAGTAATGGCATCCATTTTTTGCTGTTTTCTGTTTTTGGAGGTCCACCCCTTCCCGATAACAAAGAGTGGGCGCGATAAAAAAGTGGCTGCTGCCATTGTTGTTCCTACAAAAGCTGCCACCATCATTTTACCTCCTTCAACCTGAGGCACTGATGGGATTAATCCTTGTGCAACTTCTATAGGTAAGGGATATACCATAAACAATGAGATAACGAAGGAAAGTCCCATAATACTGACAAAAATCACCAGGATCTTTTCAAAAAAGGAATATTTCCCTACCATTAGGAAAGAATACATAATGGCAATTACCACAATAGCAGTAATCAGTACCGTTTCGTATTTAAAATTGACAAGGCCGGGGAAATAGATAATAAAGATCTCATAAATGATATTGGCTGAGATACCAAGGATTCCCATCAATGAATTCCATTGTCCAAATGATATCCCTATAATAATCAGTATGGCAATAAACTTGCCCCATTTTAAGTGCTTCTTAAACGCATAAAGGGCTGTTTCTCCCGTGATAAGGGTGTAGTTACCGTAGACATACATTAAAATACCTGAAAAAACACAGCTTATAAGTAAGACCCATAATAGCTGCATTCCATAAGTACTCCCTGCTACTATCATGGAGGTTACACTCCCCGTGCCTATAGTATATCCAATAGCAAAGATACCAGGGCCAAAACCCAGGATGAGCGCCCAAAATTTCTGTAAAAAAGTTCTGTTTTGGGCTGGTTCTTTCATGTACTAAAAGATGTGTATACCTTTCAAACACATAGGCGGAAAGGTTGGTATAGTATGTTATTAATGACGTAGTTTATGAATAATAGCCAGGGTGTCTTTTACTTTCTTTTGAAGCAAGGCAAAATCGCGGGCAGCCAACAAATCTTTACTGATTAGTTTGGAACCCATTCCAACGCAGGTAACACCTGCATCAAACCAGCCTTTTAAGTTGGCCTCATCTGTGCTTACACCGCCCGTAGGCATAATACTGGTCCATGGTTGAGGACCTTTTATTGCTTTAACAAAGCCAGGACCATAAAGGTCACCGGGAAAAAGTTTTACTATTTCACAACCCAATTCCTCAGCCGTATTTATTTCTGTTAATGAACCACAGCCGGGAGACCAAAGTACTTTTCTTCTATTACAAACAATGGCAATATCTTCTCTAAAAGAGGGAGTAACAATAAAATTGGCTCCCATTTGCATATACATTGATGCTGCTGCTGCATCTGTGATAGAGCCTACCCCCAGGATCATTCCCGGAAGTTCTTTTAAGGCGTATTTATTCAATTCGGAGAATACCTCAAAAGCAAAATCACCCCTTGCGGTAAATTCCATTAACCTTGCTCCACCATCGTAACAGGCTTTTATTACCTTTTTACCCAAAGCAATATCGGGATGGTAGAACAAAGGCACCATGCCCGTATCGTTCATTACCTCTATGACTTCCAACCTTGAGTATCTTGCCATTTTTTGTTTGTTTAGGTTAATCTGGGCAGTATAGTTTCTCCCCTTGGTATTCCTACTGAAATTACTAAATATTTATCTTGCTACCCTACCTGAGGCATCTCCTCCCATCAATTTATTTACTTCGTCTACCGTCACCAAATTTGCATCACCCTTAATGGTGTGTTTTAAACAGGAAGCAGCAACTGCAAAATCTAAGGCGTTCTGGTCATCACCGGGATATTTTAGTAATCCGTATATCAATCCTCCCATAAATGAATCTCCTCCCCCAACACGGTCAACAATATCAGTTATTTGGTATTGTCTGGTCTCATACATTTTTTTACCATCAAACAAAACACCAGCCCAGGTATTGTGGGAGGCAGATATTGAACCCCTTAGGGTTGTTATCACTTTTTTTGCATTTGGAAATTTTTTCATCATTTGTTTACAGACCGATAAAAAGGCTTCAGCTTTTACATCGTGGCCCTGGGTGGTAATATCCAGGCCTTCGGGTTTTATTCCGAAATGTTTTTCTGCATCCTCTTCATTGCCCAGAATAACATCGCAGTAGGATGTTAACTCGGTCATGATCTTTTCCCGATCACCTCCATAATTCCAGAGTTTGGCCCGGTAATTTAAATCTGTGGAAATTGTAACTCCAAGGCGTCTTGCAACTTTTACTGCTTCCAGACATGCATCTGCAGCCCCCTGAGAAATAGCCGGAGTGATGCCGGTCCAATGAAACCAGCCTGCCCCTTTAAATACTTCTTCCCAATCTATCATACCAGGTTCAATTTCGCATATTGCAGAATGGGCACGGTCATATACCACTTTGCTTCCTCTGCTAACAGCACCAGTTTCCAGAAAATAGATCCCGAGTCTATCACCTCCATAGATTATCTTATCTACGCCCACGCCTCTTTTGCGCATTTCCATCATAGCACATTCGCCAATATCATTCTTTGGCAAACGTGTTACAAAATCAACCGGAACCCCATAATTAGCCAGGGATACTGCGACGTTAGATTCACCGCCGCCATATACAACATCGAAACTAGAGGCCTGTGAGAACCGCAAGAAACCTTGTGGCGCCAACCGAAGCATAATTTCGCCAAATGTTACTACTTTTTTCATATCAATAGAAAACTAAAATGTTATACTAATTTCTAACTAAATGCTAATCCGCCGTTAATGTCCATATTATTTCCTGTGACAAATGATGCCTCGTCCGAAGCCAAATAGGCGACCAGATCAGCAACTTCATCGGCTTTTCCTTCTCTTCGCAATGGAGTGCCAGAAGCCACTTTGGTCCGCACCTCATCTTTTGTAAAATCATCATGGAATTTTGTGCCAATTAAACCGGGACAAAGGGCGTTTACCCGAATTCCTTTAGGCCCTAATTCTTTTGCCATTGCCCTGGTAAATGTGCTTACTGCGCCTTTGGAAGCGCCGTATAGGGCAGATCCCCCACCACCTCCATCTCTGGCAGCCTGGGAGGATAGATTTATTATTGAGGCACCTTTACCCATCAGGGGTTCAAAAGCCTGAGATACAAAAACAACTGACTTAAAATTGACATTCATCACCAGGTCGTAAAAGGCCTCATCAAATTCTTGGAGTGTTTTTCGAGCGAAAAGTCCCCCTGCATTGTTCACTAAAATATCTACGTTGCTTCCAAAAGCTTCAATAGTTTTCGCCTTTAAATTCTCAATATCCTTAAGTTTTGACACATCTGCTTTAATGGCAATAGCCTCGTGACCCATAGATTTAATTTTATCTACGGTTTCCTTGGCTCCGGATTCGGAATTAAAGTAGTTTACAACTACTTTGGCTCCCTCCTTTGCAAGTTTGATAGATATTGCTCTGCCAATATCTCTAGAACCTCCTGTAACTACCGCTACTTTTCCTTTTAATCTGCTCATTGTATCTTTAAATATTAAATTCCTAATCCTTGTCCTCCGCCTACTTGTATAGTTTCTGCGGTCATAAATGACGCATCATCACTTACCAGAAATGAAACAACTGCTGCTACATCTTCTGGTTGTCCTAAGCGGCCCAGGAGAATATTGTTTTTCCAAGAAGCGAATACTTCTGGCTTTGTGGATTTAATCTGTGTATGGAATGGTGTATCAATTGTACCTGGTGATACAGCATTTACTCTAATTCCATATTCCGCTAAATCTTTTGCCAATGCTCTGGTTATTGCATGCACGGCAGCTTTGGAAGTCCCGTATATACCTGCGCCGGGGCCACCAGCATTCCAGCCTGCAATTGATGTATAATTAATAATTGAGGCCTTCTCGCCTTTTTTCAGATAAGGGATAGCCGCTCTTGAAACAAAAAATGTTGAATCAAGATTTAGGGCCATTACAGATCTGTAAAATTCAGTGGTCATTTCTTCAAACCTGGATCTGCCACCTAAGCCCCCTGCATTATTTATAAGGGCATCTATTTTACCATATTTTTTTCCAATTTTATTGATATTTGAGGTTACTGCCTGCTCGTCCGTAACATCAAAACCGTAATATTCTGCTGTGATTCCTTCGGCAGCCAGTTCTTTTACTCTTTTCGCCCCCTCGTCATCTTGAATACCATTTAAAATTACAATGTATCCATCTTTTCCAAGTCTCTTTGCAACTTGGAAACCAATTCCGCCTGTAGCTCCGGTAATAACTGCTATTTTTCTTTCTAAACTACTCATTATAAAATATTTATGGTTTATTAATTCGATTCTAATTCTACTGGTTTAATTTTTTTGATCAGCACATAAATGGATAAAACAGCCAAAGGTGCCAAAACGGCTATTACTATAAATGCAGGTGTATAAGAAACAGATGCAATTTGAGGTATTAGTGAGTTCATTATGATTACCGAAACAGCCGCCACTGTACCTGCTAAGCCGGCTAATGTCCCTACTGAAGGGCCACGGAACAGATCGCTGGAAATGGTTTGGATGTTACCGATCGCAAATTGAAATCCGAACAATACCACTCCTACTATATAAATAAATGTCATTGGGTTATTTTCATTAACAAGGAATATGATCCCCAGCAAGCCTGCAAAGATGAGTGCACCCCCAATAGTAATTGTTATCTTTCTTGCTGCGTCAACAGATTTGGTTTCCATAAGTTTACCACAATACCATCCGCCCAAAATACTACCAGCCATCCCACCTACGTAAGACAACCATATAGTTGAGCCAATTTCTTCAATACTAAATCCGAATTGTGAATGTAAATACAGTGGCATCCAACCTACAAAAAGCCACCAGATTGGTTCAATAAAAAACCGTGAAGCAAGTACGCCCCATGATTCCTTATAGCTAAGTATTTTTAGTACTGAAAGTCCTTTCTCCTTCTTAACATCGTCTTTTAATGCAATCCTATCTGCTAAAATCAACTTTTGTTCTTCTTCTGTAATCCATGGATGCTTCTCTGGCTGCGCCTTGTTGATAAACAACCATGGGATAACCCATAATAATCCTACAGCACCAATAATGATGTACGTACTTCTCCATCCATAATGACTATATAAAAATGCAATTAGTACAGGAGCAATGACACTACCTAAAGAGGCTCCGGCATTAAAAATTCCCTGAGCAATAGCCCTTTGCTTAATTGGGAACCATTCTCCATTGCTTTTAACAGCACCCGGCCAATTTCCTGCTTCTCCCAAACCTAGGAGCGCCCTAAAGAAGGTTAAGGATACAAGACCTCTCGCGAAGGCATGAAAAATGGAGGCAACGGACCAAACTACAATGGAAACTACAAAACCCATCCGGGTTCCTATCATATCGTATAACTTGCCTGAGAGAAATTTACCCAGCGCATAGGTAATCATAAAAACGTTCAGCATTATGGCGTAGTCCGATTCGTCCATGCCCAGATCTTTCCCCATTTCGGGCCACATTACACCGAAAGCAGTCCTGTCTATGTAATTTATCACTGTTGCCAAGCAAATCAGCGCTATTACCCACCATCTTAAGCCTTTAACTTTCATGTAGTTATTTTTTATTAAACATATATATGATTTATGGGCCAGGTTAAAAACTTGATCCATAAAGTATGCTCACCAATATTTTGGCTAACTAAAATCTACCTAAAACAGCTTTGTAAGTATTTAATTGAAATATTAAATACGATTAATTTCTATAGTCTTGTTTTAAGTAATTCTTCCCTCTTTTAATTATTTACGAATTGATAAAAGCGTGCATTTTTATCAATCCAATTTAGAATTAAATGTTATAGCAATATTGATATAAAATCTTAAAATGCGTTTTCATTTTTGCCTTCGCCAATTGAGTATCTCCTTTTTTTATGGCTTCATATATATCCCTATGCTCCTGAATTCCCAGGAAAGCCTGATTTTTATCACATACATGATGCTTCTCAAAATTTGTAATAATTTCAGGTGTAATTAACAACATAAGTGTATTCATTGTGCTGTTCCCACTTGCTTCTGCAATCGCCAAATGGAAAAGAAGATCTTCTTGAACTGCATCTTCCCCATTAAGTACTTTTTTCTTATACTCCAACAAAGCCTCCTCCATATTCTTTAAGTCCTTTTCTGTTCTTCTGGTAGCGGCTAATCTAACAGTCTTTAATTCCAGGAGTATTCTGGTTTCTACAAGGGATCTGAAATCAGAATCCTCTAATCTCAGAATATCGTCGATCATTCCATTCATAGCAACCTGACCTATTTTTGCTACAAATGTTCCACTTTGTGGTTTTGATATCAATAAACCGTAAAACTCAAGTTTTTGGATGGCCTCCCGCAAATTGCTACGACTCACTCCAAACTTTTCCGCAAGCATCCTCTCTGAAGGGAGTTTATCTCCGGGCTCAAGGTTTTTATAGTTAATTAATTCTTGAATTTTTGTAATAATGAAATCTTGTATTTCCCGATTTTCGGTTTTTGTTAGGATCTCTAAATTCATTTATGCTGTTTTATTTTATTATACAAATCACCAGATCTTAAACTTTATCAGTACTCAATCTCTTTTAATTGTATAAGGGATTGTTACTTACATAATATTTCAAAAAAATTGGTTAACCAGATTGGTTTGTTAAATTAATGAAATTCAATGTATAATAACATATATCCTTGTGTTATTCTCATTTATCTTTTTGTTTTAAGCATGTTACCGGCCTGTTTCAGGCCAGTAATATGCTTCAAAAGCTAACTCAATCAACTAAACAAAAATTTAAATTTCTTTTATGCTTTATAAAGCACCTTGTCATTTGGCAATCAATGAGTCACCACCAAATCATAATATTTAACCGTGGCATGGGCCTCTGCATCAGTGGTTTGTAAATAATTACCCGCCTTGAAATAATTTTCGAAAATTCCCCATTTTTCCATGTGAATATCATCGTACACCACGGATTGTTCATCATTGAGTATAATCTCCATTCTTCCTTCTGAAACGATCACTTCGAGGGTAAACTGTTGATCATCTACCTCTAACGGGAAGTTATAACCCTCATCATCACCCCAGGCATCTGTATGCAACATTTCTTCATAGGTTGCATTCAGGTCATTTAGCACTTTAGTTTTTACTCTTATTTTTCCTTTGTCCCAATAGATCTTTAATACCGGAGGTGCATTATTGTCGTTTTCCCCAATCAAATCGCGCTGTTCATTGGTGAGTCGGCCATGAATCTGCATCACCATGGTCCTGTGATAGTCCCCATTGGCATTTTGAGATATTTCCGGCACAGACAATGTTCCCTTTATACTTCCACCCTGGGAAAATGTCCAGTTGGTGTTATTACTTCCAGGCACCATTTGTTCCCGTAATTCCGTTCTGGAGTAGGATGAATTTGCCGTGGTAGCCTGAGGATAGGTATAGAATACCAAAGCACCGTCTGTTGAATCGTTATACATAAACGGTTTCAGCGTTTCGTTGGAGGCATAGTCTAAAATTTCGGGGGGCTCTACTTCTATCAGTTTCCCATTTTCAGTAATTGGCAAAGTAACTTTCCAATTGTTTAAATCAATATTTGATAAAAGGAAGTCTTCCTCTGTCTCATCAGGACTTTCGTCTATAGGTTCATCTATGGGATCAACTATAACTATTGGTTCTATCTCCTCATCAACCTCCTTACTTGAATTACATGCAACTATAAATGTCGCTGATAATATCAGCATAACAGCTAAAGTATGCTTGAATATAAAATGCCAAAGAACTTTAATTCTTTTATCCATTCTGTTTTTTTTAATGCGTAACATCAAGTTCATAAACCTTCACTTTGGCGTAAGCCCCTTCATCTCTGGTTTGCAAATAGTTTCCAACCTTAAAATAATTTTCAAAGATCCCCCATCTCTTTATACTCGCATCATCATACACAAAGAATTCACCATTATTTAATGAAACCAACATTTTACCATCACTCACTTTCACTTCAAGGGTGAATTTTCTAAACCCTACTTCCTGTTCAAAATTTCTACCCTTATCATCTCCCCAGGCTTCTTCATGTAAGATTGTTTCCTG
>CBDUON010000036.1:0-17968 GCA_965368835.1 uncultured Eudoraea sp.
GGTGAGGCTATGAAGGTAACAAACTTTGAGAAAGCCAATGAATGGGTGAAAGGAAACTATCGTAAAGGTTGGGAATTAAAATAATTTCCACTGCCCCTGTTTATAGACTTCGTACAGTTCCTTATTCAACCTGGGAAAGGTGCGTCCTTTGAAATATCTTCGCTTTGCGATTTTGGACAGGTCATGAATCTGTTTTGCAAGTACTCCTTCTCCCTTATTTCGTATCCCAAACCTATTGTCGTTTAAAGTACCTCCATGACAACTTGCTATCTGATTTAAAACCTTATTTGCTTTATCTGGCATGGTTCGTTGTATCCAGTCAGTAAAAAGCATACCAATGGCACCATTTAACCTCACAACAGTAAAGGCGAAGGAAAGTGCCCCATTTTCTGAAACAGCACGTGCCAACTGTAAGAGTTCGTGACTATTGATCCCTGGGATTATAGGTGCCAGCATGGCATTGACAGGGATGTTATTATCTGAAAGTATTTTAATAGTGTCCAATCGCTTTGCAATGGTCGCCGTGCGTGGCTCCAGAAGGCGCCTTGTCTCTTCAGACAAGGAGGTTACCGAAATATTCACTCCTATTAGCGCATCTTTAGTAAGCGCTTTTAACAGATCTAAGTCTCTCAGGATCATGGTATTCTTCGTAATAATACCCACTGGGTGTTTGTATTTTAAAAATATTTTTAGACACGCCCTGGTGATTTCAAATTTCTTTTCTGCCGGCTGATAACAATCTGTATTCCCGGAAAGAACGATTGTTTCGGCTTTCCATTGTTTGCTTTTAAGCTTTTCTTCTAACAACTGCGGGGCATTCTCTTTTATCAAGATCTTTCTTTCAAAATCGAGGCCGGCGCTATACCCCCAAAATTCATGGGTATTGCGGGCATAGCAATAAATACAACCATGTTCACATCCCTGGTAGGGATTCATAGAATAGGACATCCCCACATCCGGACTGGTAACTTTATTGACAATGGTCTTAGGAAAAATAGGTAAATACTCTGTTTTGTTCTTTTCTGCCAGCTCCCCTTCCTTCCAACAGTACTCCAGAAAATCATCTCGCATTTCTGAGTGGAACTCCTGAAACTTGTTAGGTGAATTATGTTGGGCACCACGTCCTTTGAGATAATCAGGATTCATAAAATAGGAATATATCCAAATATATGGATTTATTCCTATTTATGATTTTAATGAATTAAAAGATTACTGAATGGTGACATTTACCAATTGCTTTTTATTTCCGCGTTTAGCATAGAAAAGCATTTTACCATTGGTCTCATCCTTGAGGGGGTTAGAAACTTTTAAGGGTAGCCGGGCATCTTTAGCGTCAATGATCTTCTCGTAGCTCATCTTACCCTCACTGTTCAATTGAATTACAAAGACATTTCTGTTCCTGCTGAGGCCTTGCTTAAAAATGATCCTTTCTTTATTCAGTACCTGCGGGTTATCTGCAGCCGTGCTAATAAAAAAGTAGGTATTGCCATTTTTTGTAAAAGCACTGTAAGAGGCATAATCCCCATCGCCTTGCGTAACCTCAGATTTATTGATATTACGTGCCCAAACCATATTTCCTTCGGCATCAATCTTTGCACTTACAATATCATTATGATGAAAACGCTCTACCCGCAACCTGCCGCCACTTGAGTTAGACTGAACACTATTGGTCACAAAATACTCTTCGGCATTGAACAAAATTGAATTCTCCGGAGTTACCGTTACATTTTTAAAGACGAGATTTTTTACTTCCTTATCGTATTCTTGTCCAAACTTATCGAACATAAATTGCTCAGAAAAAGGATTGTATTTTCTGCTTTTTACGTTAAGTGTAACAGGATCCATTTTAAAATAAGCCAGGCCATTGTATCTGTTATCCTTTCGATCTGCATAGAAACCAACGCAGATCAAATTGCCCTGATTGAGAATAGGGGTCAATGATTCTGAGTATTTCCCCGGAGTATCGAAACTTTGAGTTTTGATCCCTTGAGGACTAAGCTGTATCAGCTCATATTGAAATTTACGTTCCAGGGCTGTAAAACGTTTCTTTTTGAAATACGCTTTTCCAATAATAAAAACCTTTGCCAGATCATTGGAGACCACCATACGCTCAAAGGCGTAATTCTTTTCCTCAACCTCGCCAGAAAAATCCTGATACAAGGCTTGTTTTAAATTGGCGGTAAAAAGATAGATGTCGTGCCTGTTATTTTTTCCTTTTTTGTAATGGGTACTGATGACAAATCCATTCTTATTCTCAGAAAACAAGACCGTAGTGGTGAATCCTGAATTGAAATTCCGGTTGTAGTAGTTTTTATCCAACGGGTTATTTACAGGAGCAGAAGAAAAGGATAACAATTTTTCCGTTGTAAAGGTAAACGGATCCATGGGACTCCTGTGTGCCCAATATTCATAAGTGCCTGCCTCTATATTGTAATCCAAAAACAACAAATACAACTGCCCATTCTTTAAATAGCCATCCACAAATTCCGGGCCCTTCATCTTATAATTATACTCAGAAACCAATTGCATTTCCTTGTTGTAATGTTCTATGAGGTAACCCTTAGGTTTTAGGATAAGTCCCGTATAATAGGCCCTTACAAGAACACTACCTCCGTAGCCATCGTCGGTGATCATCAATAAATTTGAATATTTATACCGATCATTATATTTCTCACCAAAAGTGTAGTCTACAGGAAATTCCTGAGCCCGGACAAGAAAACTCATAAAAAGAAGCCCAATAAAAAGGGGATTTTTTAGCATACTAAGATTTTAAAATAAGGATGTTCTTACGAACCGGGAAAGGAGGCTTTTCTCTTCTCAAGGAAAGCTGTGGTACCTTCTTTAAAATCATCTGTACCAAAACACTCTCCAAATGCTTTAACCTCTATTTCATACCCCTGAACACCATTGTTAAAACCCGCATTTATCGCTTTTATTGCCTGCCTGATGGCCATAGGAGAATTTTTTGCAATTTTATGAGCTATCGCCTTACAGAAATCGAGTAGCTCTTCAATAGAAGTAACGTGGTTCACCAAGCCAAATTCTATGGCTCTTTCCACGTCTATCATCCCGCCTGTCATGATCATTTCCATGGCTCTTCCCTTTCCAATTAATTGAGGAAGACGCTGCGTTCCGCCATAGCCGGGAATGACACCCAAAGAAACTTCGGGCAGACCCATTCTGGCATTATGACTAGCCACCCTAAAGTGACAGGCCATAGCAAGCTCTAGTCCGCCTCCAAGCGCATATCCATTTATTGCTGCTATCACCGGTTTAGTAAGGTTCTCAATAAAACTAAAAAGTAATTCCTGTCCCTGGGCCGCCAATTGCCCTCCCTGTTTGGTATTGAAATGGGCAAATTCTGAAATATCGGCCCCCGCTACAAATGCTTTATCCTCACTTCCGGTTAGTATTATGACGCGTACCTTCTTAGTTGTTTCGAGGGATTTAAAGGCTAAATGCAATTCTTTGATGGTCGCAGTATTTAGTGCATTTAATTTCTTTGGTCTGTTAATAGTTACTATAGCCAGGTTATCTTCCAATTTAACTTTGATATTATTGTATTCCATACTACTTGTTTATTAATTTTCCTTGGGAAATCTGACTGTAAAAACAGACCCTTTTTCCGGTTGCGAGGTTAAAGTTATAGATCCTTTATACGTTTCCACTATATTTTTTACCATTCCCAGACCTAAGCCCATCCCACTAGATTTTGTAGTGAACTTTGGTTCAAACACCTTTTCCTTTACTTCATCTGAGATACCGATACCATTATCTGCCACGGATATCTTTACATAGGCACCATCAGAGATCACAGATACCAAAATCCTGGGTGATTCAACTTCCGGCACTGCCTGAATAGCATTCTTTACCAGATTGGTTACTACCCGGATAAGTTGTGTCCTGTCTAATTTCGCAATTATTTCTTCTTCCTCGGAAATAAAATGGATGTAATTCTCATTAAAAATATCAAGTGCCAGTTTAACCGTTTTCACCACGTTTAAAGTTTCATTCTGCTGGGCAGGCATTTCAGCAAAACTTGAGAAAGCCCCGGCAATACTACTCATCATATCTATTTGTTGGATCAGCGTTTTTGAAAACTCCTCAATCTTCACTTTTGCATCCGGATCTGAAGGTTTAAACTTTCGTTCAAAGCTCTGTACGGTGAGTCGCATTGGCGTTAATGGATTTTTTATTTCGTGCGCAACTTGTTTAGCCATTTCCCGCCAGGCCTGTTCTCTTTCGCTTCGCGCCAATTTCGCTGCACTTTGCTCCAGTTCATCAATCATCTCGTTGTAGGAATCTATTAACTTTCCAATTTCCTCACTGGGATTTTTAACAAAGATCTTTTCATTCCGTTTTGTGAGATCGGTTTGATGTAGTTTGTCAGAAATAGTTGCTAAAGAGCGGGTGATGTATTTGGAGATAAAATAAGCCAGGAAAATAGCAATGACAAACATTATGAGATAGACCCCTCCAAGACGAAACAGGAATTCTCTCAATTCCATACTATTAAAGGAATTGTCCTCATAATATGGCAAATTTAAAATGCCAATAGGTTTAAATTTCAGGTCGGTTATAAACGTATAGGAAGCCTGATATTTATTTCCTGCCACCAAATTATCTTCTACATATCTTTTATTCGGACTTTCTTTAAGATTGTTCAAAAGATACGCCTCCAGGCATCTTGAAATTGAATCATTGTTGAATTGCGGACGTGAACTTTTAATAAGCTGTCCTTCCAGATCATAAATATTGAAATTTACATTCTGTACATCGGCGATACGATAGATCTCATCTTTAAAGATCAGTCCAAGGTTTTCAGTGATCACCGGATAGGTAGTTGACTGAAGGGTATAACTGATACTCTGTTTAAGCTGTTCTTCCTTGCGTTCCAGGCGATCCTGGTGATAATCCTTGGATTGTTCCCTGTATTGATAGACCGTTACCCCTGCAATTAACACAGACGCAATCAGTACTAAAAGTATCATGGTAACAAAAATCCGGGACCGGAGTGAGAACTTCTTGAACAAGGCTCTTTATTTTGACTTTAAAGATAGCAATAATCAGTCCAAAAGGGAGGGTGAAGATCAACTAGTATTATTTACCACCTAAGCCAATTGAGATCTAAGTGCTTGCCAGAAATAAATTAAACAGGCATCTTCTATGCCTCAGGGTTTTTTTCCCGGAACCTCTTATACAGCTTTATCCCCAGCATAAGTAAAAGGCCCAAAACAATTATCCCTACCACCCCGTACACCCAATTAAAGGCACTTTTAAGAATCGCCAGAAAGGTAACGGCAAAGAGTACTACAGTAGCACCTTCATTCCAAATTCGCATAAAGTTAGAGGTGTATTTAATGGTATTCTGCTGTAATTGGCGGAACATCTGATGGGTCTTTAAGTGATACGCTATCAGCAGCACCACAAACAGCAGCTTAACGTGCATCCATGGCTGCTCTAACCAGCCGGGAATAATTATCAGCAACCATATTGCGAACAGAGTTGCTAAAACTGCAGAAGGCCATGTAATAATATACCAAAGCCTTTTGGTCATCAATTTTAATTGATCTGAAAGGATGTCTTTTGCAGGATTTGGTTTATCCTGAGCTTCAATATGATATATAAAAAGTCTTGGAATATAAAACAAGCCCGCAAACCAGGTGATCACAAAAATAAGATGTAATGATTTTATGTAGTTGTAGTATTCTCCCATTATTTAACGTTTTGTATGGCACCTATCCCCGCATTCCAAAGGGTCTTGTTGTAGTTTGGCAAGGCCACATTTACAAAGTTCTGAGCTCTGGATCGCAAGCCATTCCACTGAGCATCCAGGACTGCCTTACGGTCTTTGGAACCCTGATTTACCCTGGGAATAACACTGTTTGTCTGATTGATCAAATAAAGATATTCTGCAGTAAATTTATTGGGAAAATTTTCAACATCGTCATACGCCTGAGATTTGCGTTGTATCATTTCCTCGTCCCAGCTTATCAGTTCTTTTAATAACACCTCACCGGCTTGTTTAGCCTCTCCCGCTTCCATAGTGAGCAACAACGTTTTTAATTGTTGCTGTACCTTGTACAGTTGATTAACCAACGTATGCATTTCATTTAGTTTAGCTTCCATATCCGACATAAAAACATCGAACTCTTCATACTGTGATTTGGAAACATCAAAACCGGGCGTTGCAACTATTTTACCTTCAGTCATCACGGATTCTTCACCAAGATTTAAACGAATAGTATAGTTACCCGGGGGCGCCTTATGCCCTTGAAAACCAGCCTCTATATAAACTCCCGGAATTCCTTCCATGATGGGATAATTAAGATCCCAAACAAATCTGTTTAGCCCTTCTTCTTTTGGTAATACCGGTGCAGGAGGTGGGCCACCTCCATTGTGTTTTTGATAGGTACTATCTTTCTCAGAACTAAAGGTCCTTATGACCTTCCCATTGGAATTCACTATCTCCATAGTTAATGGCTTTGCAACTGCCATCTTCGGTATCTCATAATAAAGCACCATGCCATTGGCCGGATTTACACCCTCAAATGGGTGTGTTCCTTTAAAATCCTTTGAATTCTTGTTTAAGGGACTTGACCACCAGGCGTTAATCGCCTCCTCTGGTTGCATGATCTTTACCCCAGAATTTCCGGTTTTATATTGAGAAAGGGCAGCCAGATCATCCAGGATCCAGAAGGAACGTCCGGAAGTAGCCACTACCAGATCTCCCTGATGTACCTTAAGATCCGTAATAGGTGCCTTAGGCAGGTTCAATTGGAGTGTTTCCCAGCTTGCACCATCATTCCATGAAATATAAATTCCTTTCTCGGTACCGGCGTATAACATCCCTTTTCTTGATGCATCTTCACGTATCACCCTGGTAAAGGACCCGTAGGGAATACCACTGCTAATATTTGTCCAGGTTTTTCCATAATTAGTGGTTTTATATAACCCGGGCGTATGGTCGTTAAACTTATATCTTGTTGTTGCGATATAGGCTGTACCGGCATCATGTGGTGAGACCTCAATGGCATTGATCAGGCATTCCTGCAGGCCTTTTGGGGTTACATTTTCCCAACTTTGTCCTCCATTCCTGGTTATATGCACAAATCCATCGTCGCTCCCTGTCCAGTAGACTCCTTTTTCATGCGGTGATTCTATCATATAGGCAATAGTGCCATAATTTTCTGCTCCAACGGCCTCTATCGTATATGGACCACCGCCATGACCTTGTTTTTCATCCATGTTTCTGGTAAGATCGGGAGAGATCTCTTCCCAGGTAGTACCCATATCAGTAGTTTTAAGTACCAATTGAGCACAATGGAAAAAGGTATTGGGTTCATGCTGTGATCTGATGATAGGCGCATTCCAGTTGTACAGGTATTTCATTTCCCTGGCCGCCATTCCAAGGTATTGTATAGGTGCTGCCATGATCTTGGTTTCAGATTTTGTCTGGGTGTCCAACACGTCAATGGTTCCAAGATAACTTCCTCCTAATACATAGCGAGGGTTATCAGGATCGAATGCAAGAAACGCACTTTCTCCTCCCGCAGAATAGGTCCAGTCTTGTTCTGTAATACCCCATCTTCCTAAGGAAAGACTTGCGATCCTTACAGACGTATTATCTTGTTGTCCTCCATATACATTGTATGGCAATAGGTTATCTGCACTGATGCGATAAAACTGTGCCGTGGGCATAATATCTTGCGAAGTCCAGGTTTTTGCATAGTCAAAACTAATAGCTGCGCCACCATCATTTGCAATGACCATATTCTTCGAATTCGCCGGATTGATCCAAAGATCGTGGTAGTCTCCGTGAGTCCCCGTTATCTCTTCCCAGTTAACTCCCCCATCAAAAGACCTAAGCGCCTGCGCACTCATGACGTATACGGTATTTTCGTCATTTGGGTCCGGGAATACTTCAATATAATACCACGCCCGCTGTACCAATCTGTTGTCCCCACTGATCATATTCCAGGAATCCCCGGCATCATTGGAAACAAATAATCCGCCCAGGTCTTTATTCGAATCACTTTCCACCAGGGCATATACTTTATTGGAATTCGCCTGACTCACGGCTATGGCCATTTTTCCTTTTTCTTCGGGCAAACCATTGTGTATCTGTTTCCATGTTTCACCGCCGTCTGTTGATTTATACAAGCCACTTCCGGAACCACCACTGATGACAATATTTGGTTTTCGCTGATGATGCCACATACTGGCATATAGTACCTCAGGCGTAGAAAGATCCATGGAAAGTTCATTACACCCTGTAAGTTCATTCACAAATAGTACTAGTTTCCAGGTAGTTCCACCATCCGTACTTTTATAGATACCTCTTTCTTTGTTAGGACCGTATAATGCCCCTTGAGCAGCTACATAAACTATATCCGGATTTGTAGGATGAATGACGATCCTTGCTATATGTTGTGTCTTTTCTAATCCTATTTTTTTCCAGGTCTTCCCGGCATCAGTAGATTTATACACCCCATCTCCATAGGAGGTCATCACTCCACGAACAGCATGTTCTCCCATCCCACAATACACTATATTGGGATTGGAAGCTGAAACAGCTACTGCACCAACAGATCCCATCTCAAAAAATCCATCTGAAATATTATCCCATTGTTTCCCCGCATCAGAAGTCTTCCAGAGACCCCCACCAGTAGTTCCCATATAATAGGTCAAAGGATCCCCAATGACGCCAGTTGCCGTCACTGACCGCCCACCTCTGAAAGGGCCAATATTTCTATATTTGAGTGGTTTAAAATACTCTTCTGCTGATTGTCCCATAAGGGTACCTACTAACAAAAAGGCAAGCAGACCAAATAATTGTTGTTTCATAGTGTTTTGAGAGATTACAAAGTTGATTAGAACTCTTATATTGAGATATGAATCAGATAAGAATCCCCTGCCCGGTTTGGCAAGGGATAATATCTTATCACTATCTATGTCTATTCTATAAAGAGATAATTTAATTGTAAGGAATTAAAGGCCTCATTAAAGGCTTTGATCTCCTTGGTAACCAGCGCATCAAATTGATTTAACTGTTCTTCAATTTTAGCTGTGAGCTCATTTTTTACCGCAATATCCTGATCTGTTGGATGAAAATCATCAATAGACACCAAACTGTTCAAATGTGCTAATTTATTGGTCAGTCTGATTGGAAAATTCAAGGGATCTTGTCCGCTTCTATTCTGTGTCTGATAGAGCGCTTTCTCTACTTCTCCAAAATCACTTTTCATTTTTTTGGCTTTCTTAACCAATTCCACAGTTGCTTCGTTGCCTTTATACTGCGACATAAAAGCATCGAGCTGAGTTGTAATTTTTCTGATTTTTTTGATAGAAGCGTGAGCTTTATCTACCGTGCCATTAATGTCCGCAATAAAATCGAATTGTTTTTGCATCTCCGCTACGCTCGCCTCAGCCCTTGGATCTGGCAGAATGATAAAGGGTTTCGTTTGGGTAACCCCATTCACATTGAGATGAACCTTATAAGTTCCGGGGACGGCCTTTGCACCATTTAAATTGGCCCACCACATGATCATTCCTTTAAAATCCTGAGCTCCTTTACCACGGGTATCCCAAACATGGGTATTGCCACCTTTTTTTGGTTTAAGTTTTTCATCTGCTTCCTTGGCATACGTACTAAAGTTGGCGAGTGTATCTCCTGCAACGGAAGTATAGGTAAGGGCAATACTATCCTTTTCGGAAAAATCCTTTAAATAAAAATGGGTAATAACACCATTAGGATGGTTTTGTCCTGCTGTTTTTGATGGGTTTCTACTGCTGCCTCCCTTGGTTCTATAAGAGTCTTTTGGCTGATAAAGGATGGTATTCCCTTTTGTAACACCCTCGTTTAACTGATGCAGTACCGTAAGATCGTCAATGATCCAAAGGCTTCGTCCCTGAGTAGCTACAATAAGATTATTGTCTTTTAAAGCTAAATCTGTAATAGGAACAATAGGTAAATTTAACTGGAAAGGTTTCCAATTGCGACCATCGTTAAAAGAGATGTACATCCCGGTTTCTGTGCCTGCATACAGCAACCCTTTTCTTTTAGGATCTTCACGAACCACTCTTGTAAAATGCTCCTTATCTATCCCATTAGTGATCTTCTGCCAGGTTTTGCCATAGTCCGTTGTTTTGTACAAATAAGGTTGAAAATCTCCTAATTTATAACGTGTGGCAGCCACATAACAAGTGCCTTCATCAAAGGCTGAGGGTTCTATACTATTCACCATGGACCATTCTGGCATGTTTGCCGGGGTTACATTCTCCCAGCTGCCCCCACCATCTTTGGAAACATGGATTAGTCCGTCATCACTTCCTACCCATAGCAACCCTTCTTTCATCGGACTTTCATTCGCCGCAAAAATGGTACAATAGTATTCAACGCTCGTATTGTCCTGAGTAATTGGGCCCCCACTTGAGACTAATTTATCAGGATCATTTCTGGTAAGATCACCACTTAAAAGTGTCCAACTTTGTCCTTCGTTGGTACTCATATGTACATGGTTAGAAAAAGTGTATAGTTTCTTCGGATCATGCTTGCTGAAAATAATGGGGAAATTCCATTGAAAGCGATATTTCATCCCTTCTGCTCCATAACCCATGGGATTGTCTGGCCAAACATTAATACCGCGTACGGTGTTTTTATCATGATTCACCCTTGTAAGAAAACCACCGTAACTTCCGCCATACACAATGTCATTATTCTTTGGATCAACAGCAATATGTGCCGATTCTCCTCCTGCTGTAGATTCCCAGTCATCATCACCAATACTTCTTCCCTCGCTGCGGTGTTTAATCCGGATCGTTGAATTATCCTGTTGAGCAGCATAAATGCGATATGGGAATGCATTATCTGTTGTAACTCTATAAAATTGCGCTGTGGGCTGATTGTAATATGTACTCCAGGTCTCACCGCCATCATAGGATACTTGCGCTCCACCATCGTCCCCAATGATCATTCTTTTTGTGTCTTCCGGTGCTATCCAAAGATCGTGGTGATCCCCATGTGGGGCATTAAATGTATTAAAGCTTTTCCCGCCATCGGTAGATTTATGATACCGTACGTTGAGAACGTACACCACATCTTCATTTTCCGTATCCGCGTACACTCTGGTATAGTACCAGGCACGCTGACGCAGTTTTCTTTCAGAATTTACTATGCTCCATTTCTTTCCCCCGTCATCTGAACGATATAAACCTCCTTTTTCTTTGTTTTCAACAATGGCCCATACTCGTTGTGAATTTTTTGGTGAGACCGCTACACCAATGATCCCAAGTGTATCTTTAGGAAAGCCTTCATTTTTAGATATTTCTGTCCAGGACTCTCCACTATCTGTACTTTTCCAAAGGGCCGATCCGTCTCCCCCACTGCTAAGGCTGTAAGGCGTTCTTTTTGCCCTCCAGGAAGATGCATACATTATCCTGGGATTGGTTGGGTCTAATACCAGGTCTACTGCCCCGGCCTGATCGTTTACATATAAGGTTTTTCTCCAGGTAGTTCCCCCATCCTCACTCTTGTAGACACCTCTTTCCTGAGAAGGTTTATAGATGTCTCCAAGTACTGCTGCATACACTGTATTCGGATCATTAGGATGAATGCGGATACGAGGTACATGCCTGCTGTTTTTAAGTCCAACAGATTCCCAGGACTTACCGGCATCTACTGTTTTCCATATGCCATATCCTGAAGAAACATTTCCTCTCAGGGTTTTTTCACCACCCCCAACATAGATCACATTAGGATCGCTTTTAGCTACCTCCACAGCACCTATACTTCCACCAAAAAAGCCATCGGATATATTTTCCCAGCTACGACCTCCATCCATGGTCTTCCATACTCCACCTCCGGTTGCACCAAAATAAAACAGATTGGGTTCTCCCGGAACTCCTGTAACTGCTGCAGATCTTCCTCCTCTAAATGGACCAACCAGCCGGTATTCCAGACTAGAATACAAGGCCTCGGGATAGGCGTCTATTGTTGTTGTGTTCTTTTTACTGCGTTGAGCGTTACTAGTTAATGTAACTGCAAAACAGGCCAGGAACAGGCTAAAAAAATAAGTCTTTACTTTCATCCTTTTATGCATCTTTAAGTTTATCGCCCTTAAATGTACCAAAAAAGACTAGAATGAAAATGGGAATATGGATAAGAAAAAAGGGGGCATTGTGCCCCCCTATTAAATCTATGATAATTACCTTCTTTAAAATCGGTATCCTACGCCTAACTGAAATCCCTTGGTTTTTACCTTAAAATCTCCAAAACCTGGCTCTTCCTCAGCAATATTTGAGAGCCCTAAATTGTAACGGGCATCCACAAAAAACCCTCCAACTACCTCATAGGCTGCACCAAAATTCAATGCAAAATTAGAAGATTTTAAACCATCAGTTCCTCCTTCGGCATCCACTAATAATCCCAATTGGGGTCCGGCTTGAATGTTTAATCCTTCAATTAGATAGTATTTTAACATCAATGGAACGTTGAAATACGTAATGTCCCCGTCCTTGGCACCTTCAATTGAATACTGAATTTCGGGCTGGAAATGTACTTTTTCGGTTAGGCCCACATCTAGCAAGCCACCTACAAAAACACTTGTTGCACCATCTGGGGAAGCTCCCCCTTCGGAATCAAAGGTAATTTTAAGATTGGAGAAATTGGCTCCAGCCTTTACTCCAAAGGTAATTCCTTGCGCCTGAGCGTTACTTACGAACGCTACTACAGCAACCAAACTAATGATCAATTTTTTCATTGAATGCTAATTTTTATTGGTTATTATAACTTCAAAATTATACTATATTTCAATACGTTTACTAATTATTTTTATCACCCGAAAATACCTTCATTCCCTTTTCATCAGCCCTTTAACTTAGGTTGTAATCACTTTGCTTTTTGATTTAAATAAAAAAACCCCGGGAATGATCCCAAGGCTTTTAACTTTCTAATCCTGATATTGAATTCGCTATTCACTACTCTTTAAAGTCTTCGCTATTTTCAGTCCAATTAAAACTAAAAGAGCCAGCATCAATACCATACACAGCACAATCTCAAAGGTGGCCATGGTGTCAAATCCGTTTTTAGAAAAGTAGTAGATCCCGCCTCCAAATAAAACGGCAAATAATACTGTTCTCGGCCATGTTAATTTATAATTCTTCATGCCAATAAATTTAATACCAACTCATACAACTACCAAATTCGTACAAAGCAATGGCCGCACCAAGTAATCCCATGGTACGGGAAGCAATCTTTTTAATAGCTTTTTTGGCAATAGCTTCGGTAACATTTCCTTTTAGAAACTCTACCACCGCATCTATTCCCACGGCCGTAATCATACATTCTACCCAATCTGGTTTAGCCTCAGATAGTTGAGCGTCTTGAGCATAGCTAAGCGTTCCAAATGCCTGGGCAAAGTTAAGGGCTACCCCTTGTTTTTCCTGGCTTTCTGCAGCCAGGAGAAAAAGACCTACCAAAGCTATTCTCGGATCATTAGGATCCGTAAATTCCTGGATGAGATACTCCTCTTCCACCTCGTAGCTTTTTAAAAGCTTCCTGGTACTGTGTACCAGGGGCTGCAACAAGGTGTTAACTTCTTTTTCCAGCTTTTGTACACTTTTCTGATCCAATAGATCCGGGTTCTTAAGTACAGCGGGATGTTCGTCCATTAAGTGTTTGATCTTTGGTGTTGTATTCTTTACAAGAAGTTCGAAAGAGGTTAGTGCCTCTTCCTGCTGTAGCGTTTTGTATTCCTCTTCATTAGACTGGCAGCTTTCCAGGGTCATTGCGGCGCCTATTAAGCAAACCTTGCATACAAAGATAACGACCAGGCCTCTGCCCAGTCTTTTTGCCCATAACGGCAGCGTTTTTAGTTGTAACATCATTCATCATTTTTAATTCAACATTCTGTTAGCAGTTCTGTACGTTGCGCTTCGTAACAATGGCAAGGTACCTTTGCAATCCGCAATGGCCTTGCAGCAGCATGATGAATAAAAATACGGTAGACTTTATTAGACTGCTTCCTTCTTCATTAGTGAGGTCTTCACTTCATTTCGGAGATAATAACCTGTTACAATGGTAGACAGCGTATCCGCAATTGGAAATGACAACCACACTCCCAGTTCCCCCAAATAATTTGGGAGAATAAGGATCAATGGAATAAAAAAGAATCCCTGTCGCGTGAGGGTAAGTAAGAGTGCAGGAATAGCTTTCCCCACAGCTTGAAAGTAGGCCGCTCCAATAAGTTGAATGGCTATAATAGGTGTTGCCGCAAACACCCATCGCATGGCCGAAGGTGTATTTTCCAACACAAAAATATTACTGGCAACTTCTGCGGCCGACATGTCTGCGCGGTTGCTAAGGAACCATCCGGTAATTTCCGCAGGAAAGAGCATAAGTCCAATAAATACCACGGTGGCCACAACGGCGGCATAGGCAATGGCGGTGTTGATGCTTTCCCTAACCCGTTCATATTTGCGGGCACCATAGTTGTAGCCCGCAATAGGCAGAAAGCCCTGTGTAACCCCAAATACGGGGAAAAGTGCAAACATTAGGGTCCTTCCAATTATGGCATAGACAGCTACCATAGATTCTCCTCCGAGATCGAACAAAATATTATTCATAAGGAGGTAGGTAACACTGGTTACTGCCTGTCTGGAAAGGGTTACAAATCCAAGTGAACCAATCTCTTTTAGGATAGGCAGATGAAGGCCAAAATGTGAAAGTTTAATTTTTAGCTCAGAATTCTTAGAGAGAAAAAAGTATAAGATATACCCAAAACACAAGAGGTAGCCTCCAGTAGTTGCCCAGGCTGCCCCTTCCATACCCCAATCAAATACATAGATAAAAACATAATCCATTACCAGGTTGCCCACCGAAGGTATGATCATGGCGATCATGGCAAATTTGGGCTTCCCTTCCGCACGGATCACGGTGTTTCCCATCATGCACAAGGCCAGGAAAGGAACTCCGTAAAGCACAATGGTATAGTAGGTCTTGGCCGGTTCAAAAATACCCCCTTTCCCTCCAAAGGCAGGGATAAGGCCATCGGCATAATACAACCCAAGGGCTACCATAGAAATGGTTACCAACAGAGTTAAGGTAATCTGATTTCCGAAGGTCTTTAGGGCCTTCTCCGGAAGATCTGCCCCCAGAGCCCTCGATATAATACTGCTCCCTCCTATCCCAATTGCCATTCCCAGGGCCGCAATAAAAAAGGAGACAGGCAAAACAACATTAATGGCGGCAATGGCTATAGAACCTATCCAGTTGCCTACAAAAATAGTGTCCACTAAAATGTTGAGCGACATCACTAAAATGCCGATAGAGGCAGGCACTGCTTGCCTTACCAGGAGTCTCCCAATAGATTCTGTGCCTAGTTGATCTGAGGAGACTTTAGCCATTAGACGGGAAGCAACTGTTTTGTTTCCCAATCACGGATCCATGAGGCCATTAGGGATACCCATGCATCATTATCATTCAGACAGGGAATATGTTTGTAGTCTTCGCCACCTGCTTCCTTAAATTGTTCTTTCCCTTCCATTGCAATTTCTTCCAGCGTTTCCAGACAATCACTAACAAAGGCAGGGGTGATGACTGCCAGCTTCTTTTTACCTTCTTTGGCCAGACGTTCAAATTCATAGTCGGTGTAAGGTTTTAACCATGGATCTCCGGCCAACCTCGATTGGAATGAGGAGCTCACTTTGTCCTCCGGAAGCTGCAGGGCTGCCTTTACCAATTCTGTAGTATCATAGCACTGATGTCTGTAACAGGTGTTATGAGCCACTGAATTGATATTGCAACAACTGCCATCAATTTTACAATGAAAACGAGTTGGATCTGATTTGCGGATATGACGTTCCGGGATACCGTGGTAGGAAAAAAGTATATGATCGTACTCAAAGTTTTTTAGTCCTTCTGCAATACTGTCTGCGAGCACTTTGATATACTCCGGACTCTTATAAAAAGCAGGCATGGTGGTCACATGCATTTCCGGGAAATATTGTTGTTGTTGTTCCAGCACTCTTACCACCACAGTTTCATAAGAAGACATGGCATAATGCGGATACAAGGGTACCAAAAGAACCTCATCTACACCTTGATTCTGCAATTCCTGCAATGCGTTCTTAATGGTCATGCTGCCGTAGCGCATCCCGAGGGCCACGGGTATTTCTGATTCTAAGCGTACTTTTTTGGTGAATCTTTCGGAGATCACAATAAGGGGAGAGCCCTCCTCCCACCATATCTTTTTATAGGCCTCGGCCGATTTTTTAGGTCGCGTTTGCAAGATGATACCTCGCACAATGATGTTCCGCAAGATCTTAGGCACATCTATCACTCGTTCATCCATTAAGAATTCATCGAGATACGGCTTTACATCCTTGGCTGTAGGGCTGTCTGGCGATCCCAGATTTACTAATAAAACTCCTTTCAAAACGCTTTTTTTTAGGCTTCAAAAATACCATTTGTTGTACAACATTTTGGCACATTCCCGCAATACTTTTTTTATGCCTTTATAGAGAATCCCAATTTTACATGGTACGCACTTCTATGTTATGTATTTTAACACTTAACAGGCAATACAAATTTCATTGAATTAATTGATACAAAAAATAACAGCATATTACATAAACAACCCCGACAATGGTATATGATATCATTTTAAACAAGATCAAAAGAATATATACATCTTGCTTTTCAGGAACAATTATTACCTTAGAGATCGAGGTAAAACAAACTAAAATATTGTGAAGTTAATAAGCGATCCCAGGGTGGCGGTCAAATTTGACAGCTACCCCACCCATATAAAGAAAAAGATGATGCGTCTTAGAGAATTGGTATTGACATCGGCCAATGATATAGACGGACTAGAGCAGTTAGAAGAAACCCTGAAATGGGGTGAGCCGAGTTATCTCACCAAATATGGAAGTACGGTGCGTATGGATTGGAAAGCAAAGAATCCCAAACAGTTTGCTCTTTATTTTAAGTGTACATCCTTATTAGTCACAACATTTAAACAGCTACATAAAAATATCTTTACTTTCGAAGGAGACAGGGCTATTGTTTTTAGTCTTGAAGATTCCCTACCTGAGAAGGAAATAATGCACTGCATATCCTTAGCCCTTACCTATCACAAAGTAAAACATCTACCATTGTTAGGAGCCTAACATAAACTTGTAAAAAGGTGGCTATTGATAGATGTATTTAAATTAACAAAAGGTCGTTAATAGAAATTTGAGGATTGTATCTCCTTTTAAAACATCTACCTTTTCAGTTATTCATTGTATTTTTATATAAAGTTTAAAAAATGAGAACTCTTATTATTGTTTTCTTTTCTTTCAGTATTTCCTGTTCTCTTTGGGCACAGAAAATTAGCTGTTCTCCTGAAAATAAAGAGGCGGTTACTCAAAAAATTAAAGAAGTTGAAGGTGTAGATAATGCGCTTTTTGGGGAGGAGTTGGCAGCCATCGGAAAGACCTTTATTGGAACTCCCTATGTAGCTAAAACCCTGGAAGTAGGGGAAGAGGAATCACTGGTGATTACCCTGGAAGGATTGGATTGTACTACCTATGTTGAAAATGTGATGGCCTTTGGCCTGATAAAGGAAAAACCAGAACCCAACTTTGATTCCTTTGTAAAAACACTCGAAAAAATACGGTATCGGAATGGGACATTAGACGGATATGGCTCCCGTCTGCACTACTTTACGGAGTGGATCTCTGACAATGAAGAAAAAGGGTTGGTACAAAATATTACAGCTTCTTTAGGTGGGGTGGAAATTGACAAAAAACTCAATTTTATGAGTAGCCACCGTGATCTTTATCCCTATCTGAAAGAAGAAAGATCATTTCAACAGATACAGGAAACTGAAAAGAAATTACAGCAGCATCCACTTTGCATCTTATCTCAGGAAATGCTGGCCTTAAATGAAGATCAGATCCAAACCGGAGATATCATTGCCCTTGC
>CBDUON010000037.1:0-17844 GCA_965368835.1 uncultured Eudoraea sp.
GTATCCTTTACCGCTTCAAAACTCTCCAGAGATTTGGTCCAATAGTCCATGACTGAAAGGAAATTTCCCTGGTAGTAATGAGCTAAGCCAATGTATTTTTGTGCATACGCCTGACCCTTACGAAAGTTGATCTCTTTGGCAAGTTCATTCGCCTTTTCAGCATAAGCCAGAGAATTTTCTATATCCTCATTGCCTAACACTACCAGACTCAAGTTAATCAATGTATTAACCATCGCGGTGTCTCGCTTACCAGTTTGGACCACCTTTTTAAGACTGTCTATCTCAGTAGTCTGTCCGTATAAGGAGGACGAAGCCAGCCCCAACAACGCCAAAAATACCCCCACCAGGTAGGTGCTCTTTTTAAGTAAGATCATAGGCCTTCTAATTTATTTACTCTTTTACCACGCTATATACCTGAACATCATCACCTGAGGTACAACGGATAAAATATATGCCATTTATACACGCACTCATGTTTATTTCGTGTGTAGTAGGCCCATTTCGTCCGTCTAATGTTTGGGTAAGGTATAAAACCCCATAGATATCAAAAACATCGACAGTAACTAACTCCATATTATTCTGATCTATATACAAGATACCATCCAACGGATTAGGGTACATAATGTAGGGTGCACTAGTACTTTCAGAACCCGAATTGCCAGAATTACATTTCTTAGAGTTCGCATTCGCATTAGAGGTAGTAGACGATTTATGTGTACTGTCCAAACTAGTGAGTTCCCATTTCAGGGTTTTTCCTCCGCTCCCATCAAATCGTATTTGGAAGGTGTTCTCACCCGGTAAGAAAATAAAAGGTAAATCGCCTGTATATGGGGCGGTGCCGGTTAATCTATTTTCAGATTCGTCCGCGATATAAATAGTTTCAACATTAGGGTTTATATAACGGTAATTGGCAATATAATTATAGCCACTCGGATCACCGAAATCTTCTTCCACGCAATCCAGGTAGGTCCTAATTTTACGCAAATGATCCCCCGTTGGGTTTACATATAAAACTCCGAACTGGCTTTGTGGAGATATCTTATAATTCTTCTCAGGTTCATCTATAGTAATAAAGAAGACACCAGAAGCACCTTCAGTATACTCCACATCATTAGCATCTTTAAAAACATACGGAATACCATCCGGAAAAACATCCTCTTCAGATTCATCATAGACATATCCATCTATATTCTTGACAATAAGAGAAGGATCTATTGTGGTCCCCTGGTCAATAACCAGATCTCCAATAGTTGCCGTTAGTGTAGCCTTTCCGACAGAAATAATACCACGCCCGTATGTTATATTGAAATTGTTAGCAATTGGGTTTAAAAAAGCACCGGGGAAGGAATAATGCTCCTCCGGATCCTCAAATGCATCAAGTCCTGTAATTAGATTCAAGGAAAAATATTCTGTTATTGGAGCATCCCCATCACCATCATATACAATGGCAAATACATTGGAATAATCATCGGCATCATCATCACCACCCGCATTACTAACATCACTATTTACCAAGGCTTTAAATCCATTTTGAATAGAACCAAAAGAAGCAACGCCACTAAACAAATCCTCACTATTTACCAGGGCTTTAAAATTATTTACCAAGGCCTTAAATCCATTATTCAGATAATCCGAATAATCATCAAAATGCGACGTATCCAGGTCTAGTAAATTTCCTTGATTTACTAGGGCTTTAAATCCATTTTCAATGGTCGTGTTTGTCGCAATCCAACTTCCATTTTCCAATAAATTTAAAAGCGAAACTTGTTCGTCATTAACCAAAGCTTTAAATCCATTGATTAATGCCAGGTTATTATCCATATCAAATGTAGTAGTATGCGCAGCAGAAATTGCAGCCTCGAAATCCATATTATCTGTTATCCCTGCTGTTTCATATATATATTCTAAATCCAGTGTAATTGGCTCACCATAGGTTGTAGTAACCGGAAGAGGAACAATTTGGAGGTCTTTTTTAGTGACGATAAAGGGGCCACTTTTAAAGGTAACTATATAGTCTTCTAGTTCTGTGACCTTGGTTGTACTACAATTTTCCGTGCCATCAAAACATGGAAAAATTGCATAATTAAATACTTTGGGATATGGTAGATCGGCAGGATCTACATTGGTATCAAATACAATATCAGGCAAGGTAGGAAGCTCCAATTCTACAAGCACTTCATTCAAGCTTTTGCCATCTGGGAGACCATCTGCGTAAGGTGCGGGAAGTCCTTCAACAGTAAAACCAAATTTACCTTCATAGTCTTGGCCATATTCTATTTCCACCTCTGTTGCTGTAATTCTCAATGCTATTCTTCCATCTTCAATGATTGGTAAGGCATTAGAATCCCCACCATTGTTTACAGTGCCGGCCAAAGGTGCAGTATTAACCACAACATTCGGGTTACCGATAAAGGGTGGTACTGTAACCACCAGCTCTGTGTCTGTTCTGGTAGTTTCATCTATATCTAAAGTAATTCGATCTTCCCCTTCACCAAAATAGACTGTTAACGGATCGGGGTCATTAGGATCTTCCGGTGCTTCGGGAAAATACTTTCCGGTTAAAGTTACCTTAATAGGATCAGCACTGAGAACAAGGGGTTCCCCTTCAGAATCTACCTGGCCTTCGTTTACAGCCAACCTAATTTGTATTGCTGTCTGTGCAGCTAACTGTTTAAACGTATTTGAAGCGTTGACAAGTCCGGCTCCCAATTGATCTTCAGAATCAACCTCTGTGGCGTAATCTTTAAATAATTGTAAAATATCTAGTGAATTTTCAGCTCCATACCAGTTTGGTATAGCAGATTTCGCCAAAGCAAAGGCTGCTGCTACATGTACCACGGAGGCGGAGGTGCCAAAGAAATTTTTATAGATATCTCCGTCTATAGGCACACCGTCAACCTCATTTTGCCCAATGGTACCTACATTGGTATTTCCCCCGTCAAAAGATGATAGAGCCACTTCTGCGGCCGCCTCATCATCTTCAGTTGCCCCTGGCAGTACCCCTCCAAAGGAGGAAAATGGCTGAGGTGTAAAAGGTTCGGAGTTTAAGGATTTTCGAAAATCAACGGCACCAATGGCCAAGGCTTCCGGTGTTAAAGTATGTCCACTCATGGTAGGAGCACCATCATAATGTTCCAAAACCTGCATACTATTTGCTACAAAGATGATGTACCTGAAAGGCAAGGCACCAGGATTTCCATTGGCACTGGTGATCATAAAATTTGCCTGTCCATCTGCAGTTGCCCTAAAAGTTATATATTCAATAGGGTCTTTAGAATCATTATCTATGTCATCTTCACCGTCATTATAGTAATTATTACCGACGAGTAAGCGCTCCTGATCGTCTACCACCCAAAAATCCAGATCGGAAGCAGCACCGAGCATATTATCCTGAGAGGCAAAGTCTTCGTCCCATTGCAGGACGATCATATAGGTTTCCCCATTTTTTACTTCAAAACGTTGATAAATATCACCCGTACCACCAAAAATATGGGCCACAGTACCCTCATCTGGTACAAAATCCGGGATGTTGGTATCATCAGCTGCCACAAAAGTAGCCTGATAAGCATTATCATAGAAATTACCGGCAGAAGTAAAATAGTGATTTCCATTCATAGTAAAATTCTGAATGGCCTTTCCTATATTGCTTATTCCAAACATGGGTTCCCCCGGGAAAGTAATATCATCTACTCCAACAATTGTATTTACTTGATTATCCAAATTTAAGATACCTAACTCAAAATCCCTGGGGGATAATACTCCCGTGCGAAAGGCAAGGTTGGCCCCCGGCGCTATATCATGGGCTATTTGCAGCATGGCCCTTCCTTCATCTGAGATTACGCCAAACGTATACGGATATTCCTTAATGACCTCAACCGGAGTATTATATCCATTAGGATTTCCGGTTCCTGCAGTGCCAGGCAGATCACCAGCCTCCACATCTTTGGTCGCATTAGAATTGGCGTCAAAACTATTCGAAAAAACAACTATTTTAACTCCTGTACCGTCTACATCAGCACTACCCTCCTCAGATACTATTCGATAAGATTCACGAACAATATCTGTACTTTGCGCGGCATCACCCTGAGTAATGGAAAGCCCTGTTTCTTCCCGGACACCAGATGTAAAAGGTGTATATAAGGCTTGTGCTGATTTGATGATATCAAAATAATCTATAAGTGCCGGCATCGCTGGAAGAGGCGGCTCCGGTGGTAGAATTTTGTCAATCGGAAAAAACACATCTATGACATGTAAGCCCTCAGAAATAATTAAGGCGGGATCTACAATAAAGTCGGTCAATGGGATATTAAAAACGGATTGACCGGAAGGAGTAAGCAAATTCAAGACGTTCAGCATCTCACCGCCCTTAGGAACTATCTGTATGAGAACTTTATTTTGATCCGGATCAACTTGATAAATGATGGGGGAAAGCGTATCACCAGCAGTTCCGGCACCCAGTGCGATAAGTTCCGGACTTACAAAACCACGGGTTTTACCATTTCCGGGGCCATTAACCGGCACAATAAAACTGTCTTCCTCACAAACCGGAGAATCTAAGGTTGCCCGGATTTTCGTATTGCTGTTACCAAACGCCACCGTCCATTTTGCATGACCATTGTTTGCAAATACTACAGACAATACCTTTTCATGAGTGCCTGGTTCAAAGGAAGTAATACCATCTATCTTTAGAATTCCATTAAATTCCGAATCCTCTATCTTATCACTTAAGAAGATATAACTGTCTTCAGGATCTACAGTTATGGTTTTATTTGTTGGGTTGGTATACCCAAAATTAGCCATATATAAGCCGTTGCCTATGTCCTCGGCACATGTGAAGAGAATCACATCTTTATTGCCTCCTTTTGGGCCTCCCTTTCCTTTCTGGGTATAGCCCGAAAAGCAGAAACAGAGCATTGCTGCCAGGAATATTGACTTCCGTAAAAGATACTGTAATGAAAAGCGATTGGGGACTGCGAGTGCGTAATTTGTTGCCATTTGGTTGGTTGGTTGGTTGATAAATTATAGCATGTATTGGTGATACATCCTATTTTGTTACCATAGCCAACCTGGTTGACAAGACGCTCTGAAATAATACCTATGGCATGCAGTGTTTATACACGATGCCATAACCAAAATTTCTATGATCTATTTGCCCTTATCAGATACTACGTCCTGATAAAAGTTCCAGAATTTCAATAAACTAAGTACATATAAGCCTATGGGGAGTAATAAATATACTACAAAAAAATAACACAATTATGGTTTTGCCTTAAGAATTGTAAGGTTTTATTGAATCTTAACATAACCTTAACCTACTGATTTAATGAAAGTTCTTAGTCTTTTTTCATTAAAAAGCTCTGAATTGCGAGGTCATAAGAAGCCAGACCAAAACCAAGAATAACGCCTTTAGCCCCTGCAGAAATATAAGAGACATGCCTGAAATCTTCTCTGTTAAAGGTATTGGAGATATGCACTTCCACAACCGGCGTAGTTATGGCTTTTACAGCATCACCCATGCCTACGGAAGTATGTGTATAAGCAGCCGCATTTAATATGATCCCGTCAAAGGAAAAACCCACTTCCTGTAGTTTGTCAATAAGTTCGCCTTCTATATTCGATTGAAAATAGGCCAATTGTACATCTTTAAACTTCATTTGAAGATGTGAAAAATACTCTTCAAAGGTGGTTGCCCCGTATACCTCTGGTTCCCGCTTGCCAAGAAGGTTCAGATTGGGTCCGTTAATGATCATGATCTTCATATGCTAAATGTAGGAAATAGTTAAGCTATCACAAAGAAAGCTTCTTTCCCGTGAGCGGCCAAGAACCGATACAAATAATGTGTAGAATGTTAAAATAGGCTTACAACCTGCGTGGACGGACCTGAATAGTATGCAAGACCCCAACGTTTACTGTAGACCAGGTAGCCCCATCGAGTTTAATCCCCGTATAGGAAAGGTTTACTTCGGTATTGGTCCCAAACAGATACCCAATGGTGGGCCTATAGTAGAGCCCGCCGTCATAACCGTCATTGATGCCAAACGCCTGCCCTATATCTCCTCCAAAGGAAAAGGAATTGGAAGGCCAAATACGAAAAGAGGCCGCCAATGGCAGAAATTGTATACTTGGAAGGTCTGGACCTCCATCAAAATTATCCGGAAAACCGTTGATAAAACCGGTCATGATCCCTGCATCTACTACTTCTCCCAGGGCGTGCATATACCCTGCATCGATCCCTGCGGCTAGAACTACATCATCACTAAAATCGTTAAAAGGAAAACTGCCATGAAGGCCTAGTTTAATTCCTTCCTGGGCAGACATGCCTAGGCATAATAAAAGTCCGGCTACTAAGAATACAAATTTTTTCATGAGTTTGGATGATATACGTGTGTTACCAAAACTACTATCTATATAAAAACAAGCCTCATTTTTGTTGCCAAACCTTAAAAAATGGTGGTAGCTGGTTTAATTCTGTCTATTTTAGCTCAATAGACCTATCTTTAATCTATGAATTGGGACAGGGCACTGCAAGACTACAGGCACTATTTAAAGATAGAAAGAGGCCTGTCTGAAAACACCATAGAAAACTATCAGCGCGATGTACATAAGCTAATACAATATCTGTTAGCCGTACAAAGCGATGAGCTCCCCATCTCCATAGAAAAGGAGATGCTCTCACAGTTTGTGTACGAATTGGGGAAAACAGTTTCTGCCAGGTCGCAGGCCCGAATAATCTCCGGACTCAATAGTTTTTTTTCCTACCTCGTTTTTGAGGATTACCGAAGTGCAAATCCGATGGAACTTATTGAATCTCCCAAATTGGGCAGAAAGCTCCCGGATACCTTGTCTCTGGATGAAATAAATGAACTTATCAAGGCCATTGATCTTTCCAAACCCGAAGGAGAGCGTAACCGTGCCATGCTGGAAACACTTTACGGATGTGGCCTGCGCGTTTCAGAACTTATCAATTTACAGATCTCAGATCTGTTCTTTGAAGAAGACTTTATTAAGGTAACAGGTAAGGGAGATAAACAACGTTTTGTGCCTATTAGTCCGCTTAATAAAAAATATATCGGCATCTACCGGCATCAGGTACGTGTTCACCAGAAGATACAGAAAGGGTATGAGGATATCTTATTCCTCAACAGAAGAGGGAAAGGCCTAAGCAGAGCCATGATCTTTACCATTATCAGACAACTTGGTGAGAAAATAGGGCTTAAAAAAGTTATAAGCCCGCATACCTTCCGGCATTCCTTTGCCACCCATCTGTTAGAAAATGGAGCCGATCTCAGGGCCATTCAGCAAATGCTGGGGCACGAAAGCATCACTACAACCGAGATCTATATGCATGTGGACCGCACCCACCTGGCCCAGGTCATGGAACAATACCATCCGAGAAATTAGTCTTATTAAATTGCAAAGATTGTTATAGCGACACCTACTTTGTTACAGGCTCATTTCTTATATTTAACGTCACTAAAACAAAGACCGATGAAAAAAATTCTCCTCCTGGGCAGTACCTTTTGTATGTTGATTGGCTTATATGCACAAAAAGATGCAGATGCAGTCCTCAAAAAACTAGATGCTAAAGCGGCCGGTTACGGTGATATTGCTCAAGAGATCTGGGGGTTAGCAGAAATGGGTTACCAGGAAGAAAAGAGTTCTGCATTATTGCAAGCTACGCTTCAAAAAGAAGGTTTTAGTATTAAAACCGGTGTGGCGGGGATACCAACGGCATTTATTGCTGAATATGGCAGTGGATCTCCCATTATAGCTGTCTTAGGAGAATATGATGCTTTACCGGGGCTATCTCAGGAAGCGGTTCCTATGCAAAAAACCGCCGGGAAAGCTGCAGGACATGCCTGTGGACATCATTTATTTGGTACGGCCTCAACGGCAGCAGCTATTGCTGTAAAAGACTGGATGCAGGCCAATAAAATAAAAGGAACAATCAGATTCTACGGATGCCCGGCAGAAGAAGGCGGAAGTGGAAAAGTATATATGGTACGGGAAGGATTATTTAATGATGTGGATGTTGCATTACACTGGCATCCCGGAGCATCTAACGCTGCCAATGCAGGAGCAGCCCTGGCTAATAAGTCGGCCAAATTCCGTTTCTATGGAATCTCAGCCCATGCAGCCGGCGCCCCTGAAAAAGGTCGCTCTGCACTAGACGGCGTTGAGGCCATGAATATGATGGTGAACATGATGCGCGAACATATCCCTATGGAAGCCCGTATACATTATGTGATCACTGACGGGGGAAAAGCCCCCAATGTGGTTCCGAATTTTGCCGAAGTATACTACTATGCCCGTCATTATAAACGAGATGTGGTCATTGAGATTTTTGACCGAATTGTAAAAGCTGCTGAAGGAGCGGCTTTGGGAACAGGGACTACGATGGACTATGAGATGATAGGTGGTACACATGAGTTATTGCCCAACCTAACTCTGCAAAAAGTGATGTACGATAATTTAAATAAAGTAGGAGGCTTCACCTACACGCCCGAAGAAACCGCTTTTGCAGAAAAAATAGCCCTAAGTATGGGGTATAAGAAGGCCGATATTGAAACGGCTGCTACCGTTCAGCCTTATGAAACCACCGCAAGCGCATCGGGCTCAACAGATGTAGGTGATGTAAGCTTTGCAGTACCAACTGTTGGCTTACGAACCGCTACCTGGGTACCGGGAACTCCGGCACATAGCTGGCAAGCTGTAGCGGCAGGTGGTACTTCTATTGGCAAAAAAGGAATGATGGTAGCAGCCAAAACCCTAACCCTTACAGCAATGGAGCTGTTTAAGGATCCGGCTCTGGTTGCCAAAGCAAAGGAAGAATTTCTGCTGCAACGAGGTGCAGACTTTCAATATATTCCACTCCTTGGGGATCGCGCCCCTGCCCTGAATTACAGGAATTAATCTTAATTTTTATACTATTTCCTCAAACTTAAAAGGGAATACACGTATAAAATCTTTTTCCTTTTGTAACAAACGTATAGGAAGCAATACTAATATCTTAGAAACCAGTAGCCCTTAGTGAATAAAGAACTGGAACATCAATTTGTGACTGAGCTGGAGAACAATCAAAATATTGTTCATAAGGTGTGTACATTATACACAAACAATAGAGATGCTCATAATGATCTCTTCCAGGAAATCACTATACAGCTATGGAAGGCGTACCCTAAATTCAGGGGAGAAGCTAAATTTAGTACGTGGATGTACAGGGTTGCTCTAAATACGGCTATTACGCTTTACAGGAAGTCTAAAAAACGAGTGCAGACTCAAGACTTCGATTCTGTGATCTTTAAGATAAAAACCGATGAATACGACCCCACTGAGGAGCAACAATTAACACTGATGTATAAGGCAGTAAAACAATTGGGCGATATAGAAAAAGCCCTGGTGTTTTTATATCTGGAAGATAAGAACTATAGTGAAATTTCAGATACCCTGGGGATCAGTGAAGTAAACGCAAGGGTAAAAATGAACCGGATCAAAACAAAATTAAAAACAATTCTTAATCCTTAGCACTATGATGGACGAATTAGAATTGCTAAAAAAAGACTGGAAGGAAAAAGAATCAAAGCTTCCAAAGTTGTCGTACGATGAACTCTATGGTATGATCTGGAAGAAGTCTTCTTCCATTGTAAAGTGGATCTTTATCGTCAGTATAATAGAATTCGTATTACCTCACCTACTATACTTCCTCCCCTCCGCCAGAGAGGGAATGCAATTCTATGAAGAATTGGGACTCAAGTATTTAATGTTGGGGATCACCATTGTTCAATACCTTATAGTTTTCTACTTTATCTTTCAATTCTACCAAAGATATCGTGAGATCTCAGCCCTGGATAATGCCAAGGAACTAATGCACAAGATCATCAGAACAAGAAAAACTGTAAAGAATTATATCCTGTTTGCCCTATCCATGTTCTTATTCACCTTCGTACTAATTGCCGTTGGGATAGCCCTTAGCGACGGGGATACTTTTATTCATGCTTTAAATCTGGAAGAGAAAGCAATGGGGAAATCTATCGATAATTTAAAATTTGTTGTAGTAGGATTACTCATAGCCATGGGTATTCTTTGTACAGCCTTTTTGGGCCTTATCTATTTCTTAATTTATGGCTTGCTACTTCGGAAATTAGGGAAGAATTACCGCGAATTAAAGCGACTGGAGATCTAAGCTTTCTTGCGCCATTTACGTTGCTTATTCGTTTCTTCATATTCCAATAGTTCCTCTTGAGGGATCACCTTTAAAAATGAAGGATGCTGCTCTATAGCATACTCAAGTTTTTCTATGATAGAATCTACAGATTCATTCTCATAATCTATCTCAAGGGGTGCTTTGATCACCATAGATTGTAATATCCCTTTCTTTTTTACATGGAGTCCTTTCTTGTCGAATGAACGCCTGAATCCGTCAATAACCACGGGAACCACTATGGGTTTATATCTTTTAATGATGTGCGCCGTACCTTTTCGGAGTGGTTTCCAGGGAGTAGTAGTGCCTTGCGGAAAAGTAATTACCCAACCGTCATTGAGTGCCTTCCCAATATTGGAAATATCACTCATCTTTACCTGTCTGTTAACATCCTGCCCTTCTGCACGCCAGGTTCTTTCAATACTTATAGAACCTACATAGGCAAGAACTTTGGTCAGAAGACTTTTCTTCATGGTCTCTGCCGCCGCAACATAATAGATATTCAGTTTTGGGTTCCAGAGATACCCTACGTTCTTAATAGAATCTGTACGTCCACTTAAACTGGCATTGAATACGTGAAACATGGCCACTACATCCGCAAAATAAGTTTGATGATTGCTAACAAAAAGTACGTTGGTTCCGGGCAGGTCACGAATAATCTCTGAACCATCTATTTCCAGGGTGTTGAATCCTTTATAGCGTTGGTGAGTCATGATACCAAGGATCCTTATCAACCATTTTTTCAGGAAGAGGATATGACCAAACGGATTTTTTTTAAATAATGGCATAGGCTACAAAACTACAAAATTAGGCTTATACTACCTGTTTAATTAATTCCCTGATCTCGTTTAACATCATTGCAGTAGCACCCCAGACCGTAAATCCGTTAAATTCGAATGCAGGAACTTCTATATTTTTTGCATAGGAGGTTGAAAGGATTTGAGAAGTAAGATAGGTGTCATCCATAAGTTGCAATAGTGGCACTTCTATAAGTTGTTCTACCTCATCCTGTTGTAAAATAAATGGATCTGGTTTTTTATAGAGCCCTACATAAGGTTGTACCCAGAAATTGCTGGGCGGAATATATACTTCACTCATACTTCTGATCACCTCAACGTGTTCTGGCTTTACCCCAACTTCCTCATAGGTCTCGCGCAGGGCAGTAGCCAGAATAGAAGAATCTCCTTTTTCTTTTTTTCCCCCGGGAAAGGCCACCTGATTAGAATGTACTCCTTCATAGGATCGTCTTAGAATGAGCAGGACCTGAGTATGATGCCTCACATCCGGATAAAAAAGTGCCATTACCCCTGCCTTTTTGGGATTTTTTCTAATTACATTCCCTGACTCCAATTCACGAATACGAACTTCAGGAGCCATTTTATAGTGCGCAGCCCTTCCCGGTAGTGGTAGATTTTTTATTTTTGGGATCTGTTCGGTAAATTCTGTAAAATCCATGATCTTCCAAAAGTTGAAATACTCCGCAATTATACTATTAATTTTTTTAGGTGGCTGCCGGGAAACAGTAAAAGAAAACCCTGAGGCCAAAAGTGCAGTTATACAATCCGATAGTCTGCAGGTAGAAACTCCTGCAAACGAAGAAAATGAATCCTCAGAAAGTGAAGAAGAAGAACGCTTTGTACTTACCGAAGAGAATGCGATCGACTTCTTTTTTAACTATCAAAAAGGATTACCCACCACCCGAGTAAAGTTAACAACTAGTCTGGGAAGCTTTACTATTGAATTGTATGATAATGTTCCCTATCACAAGGCCAATTTTATCTACCTAACAAAACAGGGGTATTTTAATAATACCATGTTCCATAGAGTAGTTAAAGATTTTATCATTCAGGGAGGGAACGCTGATAACAAAGAAACCGCACGCAAACGAAGTGAAATAGGGCGCTATCTCCTACCCCCGGACACTAGAAAAGGGCATAAGCATCACCGCGGAACCATTTCCATGCCGAGTAGTGAGATGGACAATCCTCATATGCTGGCAAGTCCGTATGAGTTTTTTATTGTTGTGACCAAGCCGGGTTCTTACCACCTCGATGGAAATTATACGCCTTTTGGCCGGGTAATTGAAGGAATGGATATTGTTGATCTTATCAATCAGCAACCGGTGGATGATGGGGATTGGCCTTCGAGAAATATCTATATAATGAAAGCCGAAATTGTGAAGTAGATTATACGGTATCTGTATTCCGGTAGATACTAGGCAGCGCTATCTTGAACCTTACCGCCAATAAACGGATACCTATCACTACTATAATTGCTGCTACAAAGGCATACTCTTCAATAATTGGAAGTCTTCTGATCAAAAAATAACTGCCACCTCCCAGGATACAAGCAGTGGCATAGATCTCTTTCCTAAAGATCACCGGGATCTCATTGCATAAAATATCCCTTATGACACCACCGAAACTTGCTGTTATGGTTCCCAAAGCAATACACATGATCGGAATTAAGTCGGCCTGCAATCCCTTTTCTATTCCCACCATGGTATATAGCCCTATCCCTATTGTATCAAATAAAAACAATGACTTTCTTACATAACGTAAGCGTTCACGGAAGAGAATTGCAAAAATTACGGCACCTATGATAGTGAAGGTATAAATAGACTCCTGCATCCATATAACAGGGGTATTACCAAGGAGCATATCGCGCAAGGTACCCCCGCCAACGGCAGTTACGAATGCAATGATAAACACCCCAAAGAGATCCAGTTTTTTATCCATGGCCACCAATACCCCGGAGATGGCAAAGGCGATGGTCCCTAAAATGTCAATAGTAAGATAGAACAAGCGTCAGATTATTTGTCGGCAAAGATAAAGTAAGTTTAATTTAAGTTGATGTACCACTGCGTACTAAACGTATTAATTATAAGAAGGGAAAAATTCAGGGTAGTTACTGGTTTGTTTCTACAATAAAACCCCGAACTTAGAGACATGAACACTATTTTAATTTTATTCATATCCCTTATGGTGCAAGAATCGAATACCCTTTTCCAATTTTCTTCATCTACGAATCCATCGAGCTGGACAGTGGTCAATGACGGTGTTATGGGCGGACTTTCAAAAGGCAGCCTGACAATCAGTGACGAGGGTCACGGAATTTTTCAGGGTTTTGTTTCTTTGGAGAACAATGGTGGTTTCTCTCTTATCCAGCATCAGTTTGTATCCCTGAATGTAAAAAAATACAAGGCCATAGTTGTCCGTCTAAAAGGTGATGGAAAGAACTACCAGGTTAGACTTAAAGCGAATGCCTCCGATTATTTTAATTATGCCTTCAATATTAAGACCAAGGGCTCCTGGGAGACTATTTCCATTCCTTTCGAAAAGATGACCCCTCAGTTCAGGGGACGGCTTTTAAACATGCCATCCTTTCCAGGAGAACAGTTAGAAGAAGTGGCTTTTTTGATCGGAAATAAAAAAGGAGAAGAATTCCTATTGGAAATAGATAAAATTGAACTGAAATAAGGCATAGCAGTGGGGAATAATTCATTAGCTTTATATCCTGTCTCCCTAAAATCTCTACTATGACCTCCCCAGGAAAAATCTTTTTTATATTTCTTCTCAGCGGCCTTATGGGCTTTTCTCAAAACATTCCAAAAGTAGACCAGGGAAGGCTGGAAGCTACTATTATGTCCTTGGCAGAATTCGGAGTCATGGAGAATGGGGAAACCAATAGAGTGGCCTTTAGCGATGCCGATCTGGCCGGCAGGGCCTATATTATTTCCCTGATGCAAGTGTCAGGACTTGATGTTAGTGTTGACTTTGCCGGAAATATCACAGGGAAACGAGCCGGGAAGGATCCCTCCAAAAAACCGATAGGGTTTGGTTCGCACATAGATATGGTCCCTAATGGGGGAAATTATGACGGTTGCGTAGGTTCACTTGCTGCCATAGAAGTTGTACGAACTCTCAATGAAAAGGGGATACAGACGGAGCATCCCCTGGAAGTCTTTATTTTCTCGAATGAGGAAGGAGGAGTTGTGGGTAGCAGAGCTTTGGTTGGGGATCTCAAGAAAGAAGCCCTAAATGTCAAAAATAGTACCGGGTTTACAATGAGAGAAGGGATAAATCGAATTGGGGGAGATGCAGACCGCATTGCGGAAGTAGAACGCCCTGAAGGGAGTTTGGCAGCCTTTCTTGAACTCCATATAGAACAAGGTGGAATACTAGACAGGGAACAAATAGATATAGGGGTCGTGGAAGGAATTGTAGGTATTAAATGGTGGGATGTAAACATACAGGGATTTGCGAATCATGCCGGTACTACGCCTATGGCTTTGAGAAAGGACGCCTTGCTGGCAGCTGCAAAGTTTATCGTGGCGGTCAATGAGGTCACCAATAGTTTCGAAGGAAAACAGGTAGGTACCGTTGGGCGTATTTCTGCGTTACCGGGAGCTCCCAATGTAATCCCCGGAGAGGTGGTACTCAGTCTGGAGATACGCGACCTGTCATCTGAGAAAATAGTAAACCTCTTTACTGCAATGGAAAAGCGAACAAAAGACATTGAAACCGAAACGGGAACTGAATTTACCTTTACCCCTATAGATGTTACCTCGGCACCGGCCCTAACAGATACAAGAATACAAGCGCTGATCACAGAGGAGGTTAAGGCCCTTGGCCTGAGCAGCAAACAAATGCAAAGCGGAGCCGGGCATGATGCGCAGGAAATGGCAAAAATAAGCCCAGTAGGGATGATCTTTGTCCCAAGTGTCAACGGCATCAGTCATTCCCCAAAAGAATATACATTTCCCGAGGATATGGCCAATGGAGCCAATGTACTTTTAAGAACCCTCCTTGCTATCGATAAAAAATGGGATTAACCTTTACCAAAAATAACTTGAAGAATAAAGTATGTGCCTATCATATTAGGCATTACTTTACAAATATTACTATCTTGAAATAAACATAATCATCTATGAAACAATTACTCTACCTAAGTTTATTAATGCTGTTATCCCAGAATTTAACGGCACAGTCTATCACCGGATTTGCTCCGGAAAATATTCCAAATCAACTAAAATTAGAGGCTTCTTTTGAGGCCGCTCTTACAGCCAAGAACCTGGATACATGGATGCAAAAATTAGCTGCAGAACCTCACTGGGTTGGCACTGAATACGGCAGACAAAATGCAGAATGGATGGCTGCACAATTTAAATCCTGGGGATATGATACTAAGATAGAAACCTATCACATTTTATTTCCTTATCCAAAGATCCGTGAATTGGAATTGGTGAGTCCGGTTACATACAAGGCCAAACTAACTGCCGTTCCTGTAGATGGGGATCCGTATACCGCACAGGGAGATGCCCTGTTACCAAGTTACAATGCGTTTTCTACCGATGGGGATGTAGAGGCCGAGTTGGTCTTTGTCAATTATGGAATTCCAAGTGATTATGAAGAATTGGAAAAATTAGGGATCGATGTAAAAGGAAAGATCGTGATCGCAAAATACTACGGTTCCTGGCGTGGGATAAAACCAAAACTAGCCGCTGAAAAAGGAGCAATTGGCTGTATTATATATTCGGATCCTGAAGATGACGGTTATGTGCGCGGTGATGTATATCCCGAAGGAGCCTTTAAAAATAAGACAGGAGTTCAAAGAGGTTCTGTGATGGATATGCCGCTATATCCGGGGGACGTATTAACTCCGGGATATGCCGCTACCAAAGACGCAAAAAGACTCGATAGGAAAGATGCCCCTACGATCACTAAAATACCGGTATTACCCATCTCCTATGAAGATGCCCAACCGCTGCTGGAAGCATTAAAAGGACCGGTTGCCCCAGATTCCTGGAGAGGCGGACTGCCCATAACCTATCATATAGGTCCGGGACCTGCCAAGGTGCATTTGAAACTCGAATTCGACTGGAAACTTACCCCGGCCCATAATGTGATTGCAACACTCAAAGGATCAAAATATCCGGACCAATGGGTGATGCGTGGGAATCATCACGACGCCTGGGTTCATGGAGCCAATGACCCTGTTAGTGGGATGATCGCTCTTATGGAAGAAGCCAGGGTTGTAGGAGAACTGGCAAAGAAAGGGCAACGCCCTAAGCGCACCATTGTATATGGTGCCTGGGATGCTGAAGAACCTGGTCTTATAGGTTCTACCGAGTGGGTGGAAGATCACGAAAAGGAATTACAGCAAAAGTTAGTAGCCTATATCAATACGGATGGAAACGGACGTGGATTTTTTGGTGCCGGAGGGTCACATACCCTGCAAGCCATGGTCAATGAAGTAGCTGATATTGTAAAGGATCCTCAAACGGGTGTTTCTATAAAAGAACGCAGAATTGCCGCTCAATTAGTGAATGGAGGCGAAGGCAGCTTTAGTCTTAGTGCCCTGGGTTCTGGCTCAGATTATACGCCCTTTATTCAGCATGCCGGTATTGCTTCCCTAAATATAGGATTTGGAGGAGAAAATGCAGGCGGGGAATATCATACAATCTATGACACCTATCCGCATTACAAACGATTTAAAGATCCGGAATTTGCCTATGGGATAGCTCTAGCCAATGCTGCCGGCAGAATTGTACTAAGACTGGCAAATGCCGATGTACTTCCTTTGGAATTTAAACAGTGGCATGCTACTGTCGCTGATTATTTAAAAGAGATCATGGATGAAACGGATAAAATGCGAAAGGATATAGAAAAACACAATTCATTGGTTTCAAAAAATGCCTTTGAATTGGCCGCCGATCCGCGGAAAGCATTTGTAAAACCTACGGCAAAGGAAACTATCCCTTATTTAGATTTCTCTCCGGTTCAAAATAGCCTTGCCAAACTTTCCAATAGCATCACCGCTTTTGAAGCAGTTTCTTTGGAAGCTTTACCCACAGCAAAACAAGAGGCACTTAACAAAGTAATGCTTGGAACAGAACAGGTGCTTACAGATGTTAGCGGTCTGCCCAGGAGATCCTGGTTCAGACATCAGTTATATGCACCCGGATTTTATACCGGCTATGGGGTAAAAACTTTACCGGGGGTACGTGAAGCGGTAGAACAGAAAGACTGGAAGGAAGCTCAGGAGCAAATCCAAAAACTATCGAAGACTTTTGATTCGATGGATGCACATATTAATAAGTTGATCTCGCTTGCTAAGTAAAGGAAATTAGGAAAAGAATCAAGGCATGGATTGTACGGACTGCTTGGCGTTTTCGTATTCGGCCATCATATCTTCAATGATCTGAGCAGCCGGCTTTATGTCATGAATTATAGCAGAAACCTGACCTATCTCCAATTCTCCTTCTTCAAGATCACCTTCAAACATTCCTTTTTTGGCTCTTGCTCTGCCCAGTAATGTTTTAAGTTCTTCGGTGGAGGCACAGCGTTTGTAAGCTTGTTGTACCTCGTTATAAAATTCGTTTTTCAGCATACGAACGGGAGCCAGTTCCTTTAGGGTTAATTGGGTATCCCCTTCCTTGGCGTCCACTACCTTTTGTTTAAACAGCAAGTGAGACGAAGCTTCGTGGGAGGCCACAAATCTGCTGCCTACCTGCACCCCATCTGCTCCAAGGACCATGGCTGCCAACATCGCCTGCCCGGTGGCAATTCCTCCTGCTGCAATCAAGGGAATTTGCAACTGTTCTTTTACGGCCGGGATCAGGGTAAGCGTGGTGGTCTCAT
>CBDUON010000038.1:0-17326 GCA_965368835.1 uncultured Eudoraea sp.
CCATTGTAGGATTACTGGCCTTATCCTGAACATGTATGGTATTAAAGAGATTTCCTGATTCATCAGAAGATATCACATACCCTTCAAGTACTAAATCCTCCAAAATTTTTATAGTGCTCCCCTGATACAGATCATAGACGATTTGAATAGTAGTATTCGCCTTTAAATTGGGGTTACAAGTGGATGATGGAGCTTCCCAATCATCTGAACGTATGCAAGAAACTAGGATTACCATCATTAAAATGGGTAAAATTCTAACTATTTTTAACTGAGACATGGTGCTGGTACTATTTAAAAACTAATGGCAACATTGAGAAAAAAGGTTCTTCCAAAGCCATACCAATATTTCGGGCCAAATAATGGGCTGCCACTTAGGTTATCCTGGAGCATCTGTCCGTAATTGCCATTTCTACTTTGCTCAAACCCTCCTGTTTTATAATTGGCGTTAAATACATTATTCATACTACAAAAAACACTGATGTAATGACCATTATACAACCAGGACTTTCCTCCAATAAGATTGAGAAGGTATACCGGCGGTAGTGATTCTTGTGCAAGCATAGATCTTACTCTTTCTTCTGTGGCCTCAGGAAATGCCTTCCCCGTATTTGGATCTATTTTAAAACTAGATGTACGAGTAATCATTGCAATATCAATAAAACTATTAGCGAGATAATTTGCTGTTCCGGCTATCCACCAATAAGAAGGATCTCTGTATTCTATCCCTGCTGAAAGTGCTGTTTGAGGCCCTTGGGAAATACGATAGTCTTTAATACCGGCTATTCCTAAATCAATATTTCCTTCACTACGCTGTAGATCTTCACTGGCCCCTACGGAATCAAAATTGATGGTTACATTGGGATCACTTGCGTATTGATGCATGCCAAGGGCAGTTACAAAGGATACTTTAGTTGTTGCCGACAGATCATAAATTACACCTAATTCTACCCCCTTGTGAAGTCTGTCCAACCCGGTTGCAACCTCCTGTACAAAATCGGATCCTACTCCCGCATCAACATAAAAGAAATTTATTTCGGTAGTATTTTGAAACCGCGTATAATATGAGGAAGCCCTGGCAGTAATTTTTGGCATTCGCAAAAGATAGGTCAGATCAACGCTCTGCACTTTTTCATTCAAAATATTGGGGACTGTCTCATTATTCTCTCTTGGATTTATAAATAAAGATTTTAAGAGAGGAGCTCGAGTGCCAAGAAATGCATGGGCTTTAAACCAATGCCGTGAAGTAAGTCTGTACGACAGTCCTCCTTTTAAAGAACTGTTGTGAAAGCGCTTCAGTTCTCCTTCTCCTTCAGAGTTTTTTAAGTAACGCTCATTTAAGAAAAGCCCGTTTCTTTGGAAATCTCTTGCAGCATATTCTCCCGCGACAAAAATGTCCCATTGTTTCCATAAAAAACGGGCTTGTAAAAAACTTTTCCAATAATGAGTGTTGACCGTATAATTATAATTGAAGATCTCGTTTTGTTCCTTACTAAGTGAACCATTTACATCATTACGAGTATTTGTAAAAGGATCTTTGTCTAATAGTTTCTTTCCTCCTAAAAGGTCTTTGGATCTTGCAAAACTCTGCCTCTCTGAACGCTGAAAACTAATACCGGTATCTACTTTTAATTTTTGCCCTAATGCAAGATTCATTACTAAATTACCAGTTAGCGAGCTTTCCATGTTTACATCATCATACAAGGCATAGGCAACATTTGGTTGTCTTGATTCTCTGCTATTCGCATCATATAAGGCAGGCCATGGCCATTGAGAGTTTTTCAATAAAGCCTCTTTTGCCTCCTTTGCCCCTATGAAATTTGCCCCAATTGGACTATTGATATAATAACTGGGCATATATCTGTAGTAGGTAGGGTCCGGGTTAGGAGCATCGTAATATCCAATTCTACTACTGGAAATTTCCCCGGATTGATGTGCTAAAGCTGCTCTTATTTGAATATCGCTCGCCCTGTATTTATAGTACAACATCCATATTGGTTCATGGAGGGTTCTGATTCTAGAAGACCTAACCAAGCCATCTTGCCACCCCCAGTAAGGATTATATCTTGGACCCAGTAGGGTGATTACCTCATCCGTGAGTGCGGCAGATCTACCTCTGCTATTGTAGGCATTGATCATAGCCATTCCCAAAGTATGGTTTGATAAAAAGTAATAGTCTGCTGCCAAAAACAAAGAATAGGCATTGTAATGTGTTCCATCTATATACCCTTCCTGTGCCCAGCGACGTGAAAATGATAAAGAGTATGCAAAGCCCTTGCTACTTATTCCCGAATGGTAGGTTGCCATTAGCCGATTCCTGTAGGTTCTGTTAGAATTGGCGGCCGAAATGCGCAATCCCGGCCTTGCATTGGATGGCGACATGTCTATGGATGTACTTCCCAATAGCCCCCCAAAGGCATTTTCAGAATCAGAGAGGCCATAGTCTAATTCCTGATTCCTTGTAGCATCATTAAGTCCGCCCCAATTATTCCATTGTGGTCTGCCATCCCAGCTGCGATTCATGGGTATGCCATTTATAAGGACTTTACCTTCCTTGGAATCGTATCCACGAACTTTAAAATAAGCCTGGCTAAAATCGAAGGCCGCCCGGGAAAGAAAGACATCTCGTGTAGCTTGTAACAAGCCTGAGGCAGTTTCAAGGGTAGTATTATCATATAGATCTGCTTCCGTTAACGCTACTAAATTGTCTGTTTTTTCAATGTCTAAATCTTGTTCCATAAAGACCGGACCTATTTCAATACGCTCAGTTTCCAGATATACAGGATAATATTTAGTAATCATGTTTGTTGCGGAGAAGATCAATTGCTGCTGCCCTTTAAATTCTGTGTACAGGTTAAATTCTCCTTTCTCATTAGTGCGAGTTTCTTCTTTACTTACTTCCAATTGCACAACGATATCCTGCAGGGGTTTCTGATTTCGATACTCCAACACCAGCCCGGAGATGGTAGTTGTCTGTGCTTTTCCATTGGGTATAAATAATAAACTCAGAAGGCAGCCTATTACCAGGACAAATCTGTATTGTTCAGAAATAATTTTAAACCGCTTCATTGTTGGACAGGATAAATAACCGTACTCCCATTTACATCAGGGCCAAAGTAATGGCAGGTGCTGCAATCCCCTTGCATCTTTGAATACTACCTTGGGCATCAGATCAAAAGGGATAATAAAATCCATTAAAAATGAATTTCTTCAGGACCTGTTTATTTCTGTGCTGTAGCCTGCTAATGCAAGCTCAGGACAAGAATTTATATCAGATTCATACCATCGCCTTTTACAACGTGGAAAATCTATTTGACACCCTTAAGGATTCCCTTGTTTTTGATGAAGACTTTACTCCGGAGGGTTCTTTTCACTGGACAGAACAACGTTATCAGTATAAGATTGGTCAATTGGCCAAAGTAATTGCCGGTATTGGGGTTTCATATAGAAAGAGTCCACCAGATGTCATCGGACTTTGTGAAGTGGAAAATCTGAAGGTATTACAAGATCTGGTTGCACATCCCTTATTGGGTGGTTACAATTATGGGATCATTCATCAGGATAGTCCGGATGAACGAGGGATTGACGTAGCCATGATATTTAACAAGAGAACCTTTCTTCCGGTAGCAATTAAATATCACTCCCTGCACCTTTTGAATGATCAGAGATATCGGAAGTACACAAGAGATCAGTTAGTAGTGCAAGGTTTTTTAGATAATGAGGCTGTCTATCTTATTGTGAATCACTGGCCCTCCCGTCGCGGGGGTGAAACCAGAAGCAGACCCCATAGAATTGCTGCCGCTGAATTAAATCTCAACATCATTGATTCCATAAAACGTTTAGAGGTTGCTCCCAGGATCATAGGAATGGGAGATTTCAATGATAATCCTTCAGACTACACCTTTAAAAAAGTTCTTAGAACGAAAAGAAAACCAAAAGAACTGAAAGACCAGGATCTTTTTAATCCAATGGATCAGTTATTTTTAAGGGGAGAAGGCAGTTTGGCTTATCGCGACAGATGGAGCCTCTTCGATCAGTTTTACATCAGTGGAAATTTAAGAAATGGCAACGCACCTATTCAAGTATGGAAGGCTGGTATCTACAATGCTCAATTTCTAAGGATACAAGAGGGGCCTTATAAAGGATATCCACTAAGGACCTATGCCGGAGGACGTTATACGGCAGGTTTTAGTGATCATTTTCCGGTCTATTTGTATTTAATAAAGCAGCAGTCTTTACTCGGGAACAACTAACTTAATATTCCGCCACTTAACCTTAATTCCGCCACCATCATGGATCTGTAGCGCTATGGAACCTTCCCCGGCACCAATGGCCTCATCATTTATACTGACCATTTGTACTCCATTGAGCCATGAGGTTAGCTGATCACCCATTACACGGATCTTTAGGGTATTCCACTGTCCTTCTCTTAGGACCAGCTCTTTTTCCGCTTCCGGCTTAATTAGCCAGCCTCTGCCATAGGATTCATAGACTCCGCCGGTATGCTTTCCTTTGGGTGCCACCTCTACCTGCCAGCCACTAACCTTTGTGCCTTCAATAGTTGATCTGATAAATACCCCACTGTTTCCATCTGCTTCCTGTAGGAATTCCAGGCTTACCTCAAAATCTTTGTACGCTTCATCCGTAGCCAGATAACCATACTGAGCATCCGGGCCACTTTCTGAAACTAAAAGGCCATCTTCCACATACCATTTTTCGGTGCCGTAGATTGTCCAGCCAGTTAGGTCTTCCCCATTAAATAATGATTTTTCCTGAGCCAATACAATGACTGAAAACAAGCTAATAGCAAGTGTGTATATATATTTCATAGTATATAAATTTTAATTAAACCATTGATCGTAGGGAATTCGTGTTAAAATCAACAGCAGACCCAGGCCGTATAATAATGCTATAACCTTGAATTTCTTACGAGCCTCCATAAATTTTTTGTGACGAGACCAGCCAATAGTGATCAAAACAACGGCTACTATATTTATTAATGGGTGTTCAACCGCCAATAAACGAGCTGCGGAATTAAGGCCTCCCATTCCCAGCGTTTTTACCGCATAAAAACCACTGGTGGAGATAAAATAAAGGAGGAGTCCTACCAATAACTGCATATGACAAAGGATCAATGTAAAAAGGCTTAGGCGGTAGTCCTTTTCCAGGGTGAACATACGTTTGCTTAAAAGACCAGTAATAGCATTGGCCACCGCAAGAAACAAAAGGGCCAATACGATATAGGCTAAATAGGAATGCACGGGTGATATCCAATCGGTCATAAGACTATCTTTCATTGTGATTTATTTTTTTAAATGTACTAATTTTTTCCATTAAAAAACCCCGCGTTTGGCGGGGTTTTATAAAGTGTGCAGTATGGAATCTTAGTTAAAGATATAGCGAAGCCCAACTTGTGCTTGCCATCTGGAACTTTGGATTCCGGCATCATCTAACTGAACCAAACGAGCTGGCAGGTTAGTATCAAAAGTGAATTCCGGATCTGGTCCTGCTGTTTCAGTTCTTAATAAACCTACGTTGCTGCTAACAAACTTCTTCTTACCCCACTCCTCATTAAGGAAGTTGGTAAAGTTAAAGATGTCTATTGAGAACTGGAAGGTGTGCTTTTTAGGGCCTCCAAAGTTCATTGAGAAATCTTGTAATAATTTAAGGTCAATGATGTTACTCCAGGCACCATCATCACCGTTACGCTCTGCATATTTTCCTCTTCTACTGTTCAGGTATTCGTTCCCGTTAATAAAAGCATCTAAAGCGGCCCATTGTGCCTCTGGAGTTGTTCCATTGTCAACCAATGTAATTTCACTTTGATTTCTTGGAATATAGATTAGTGCATTATCTCGTGAATCATCATTTAAAAGATCCCTTCCTTCCTGATAAACATAACTTACTGGCGCAGATCTTGAACCTTCATAGAACAAACCTATAGTGGTTTTGATATCATCGTTCCAGGCTAATTCATAGGTTACATTTCCTAGCAATCTATGTCCCTGAGCGAAATCTGAACGCGTAACAGGCAGGTTGGAGTTCTTTCCATTAACCGACTGAATGTTTCTCCATTGTGAGCTGTTTTGAGAAGAGGTACCATCAAAAATAGCATTGGCATCTCCATACGCCCATGAAAAGCTTCCTGAGAACCCCCTAGAAAAAGGCTTGGTAATAGTAACACTAGAGTTCCAGGAATCCCCGGCACCTGTATTAGATAATAAGTAGACAGCTCCATAGGCAGAATCTAATCTATCTCCTCTGTCATAGAATGGTCTGTTATCTGCACCATTAAGATTGCCCACTGGACCTCCTAGGTTGAGGTTTTCATAATAGATAGCCTCTACATTCTCGTTAAAGATCACTTCTCCAGAAGCAACTAAGCCCCAGAATGGTAATTTTTGATCTATTCCAATGCTGTATTTAAATACTTGTGGAAGAGTAAAATCTTTTGAGATCAAATCTATGTTTCCACCTGTTCCCCCAGAACCGGGAGCTACGTTTACAGGCTGGCTGTTGACATCAGGATTGAATCCAGGAACTGTTGTGTTGAAGCTGGCAGCAAAACCACCTGTTACACCATTGTTGTTATATGTACCTCCTGGCCATACCAAGGGAAGTCTGGAAGTAAAGATCCCAAGTCCTCCTCGTATTTGAGTAGAGCGATCTCCATTTACATCCCAGTTAAAACCAACACGTGGTGAGAAGTGTGCTTTTGTATCAGGACCCTGTCCTACACGAGCTCCCTGAAGGTCTTTCCCGGCAGATTCCAGTATACCAACTGTTCTTTCATTGAAATCCTCATTCACAGGACCATCGGACCAGATAGGGAAATCAAAACGAACTCCCGCAGTGAATTTAAATCTATCTGTAATCTGCACCTCATCCTGAAGATAAAGACCTAATTGCCATATATCAAAGGCAGAAGATCCATCAGACTCATCACCAACAGTTCCGTCTCCTACCAGGGAATACCCTTTTTGGTAAAAATCAAGATTTTGGTCATTTACAAAATCATCCACAGACAGGTAGGTATAGTCACCGTAGTTAAAAGCAAAGAACAAGTTCTTTACTTTCGAGTATTCGTTATGTGTACCTATGGTAATACTATGTTTCCCTGCGTATATCTCAAAGTTGTTGGTCAGGGTAAAAACATCCTGATCTAATAAGTTAGCTGTTGAGAAAGGCTCTGATCCAAAAGAGATAAAACCACTACCGTCAACGATATCTACGGTTGGGAACGGATCTCCACTAGGATCTCTGTCATCTCTTACAGAGGTATATCCAAGAACAAAGCTATTGGAAAACTTGTTTCCTGTAGTATTTAATTCTAATGCCGTTGAGTTTGTAGTTGTGTTAAAGAACTCGGACCCATTGATAAAACCGATACTATTAAAATCGGAATTTCTGGCTTCCAGGTTTTCACCACCTACATAACTGTGACGTAACGACAATTTGTTATTCTCATTAATGTTCCAATCTAACTTCAAGGTCAGTTTATCACTAACTAAGGTTCTTGTATTGGAAGTATATCCTCCCGGATCATAGCCATAGCTAGAAATCAAGAACTGACGTAAGCTTTCTAAGCCTGCAGCGTCTGTATCCCCAATATATTGAGAGGAATTAAATGGCTGTGGTGTTTCATCGTCCTGACGCTCATAGTTCAGGAAAAGAAATAATTTATCCTTTACAAGTGGACCTCCGAAGCGCACTCCATAAGTTTGTGCACTAAATTCGGCCAAACGCTCTCTTACGTCCCCATCTCCTACTCTGCTAGGTGGAGTTTTACCTGCTAACTTTTCGTTTCTAAAAAAGTAATAGGCAGATCCTTCCCATTCATTGGTACCAGACCTGGTAATTGCGCTAATGGCACCTCCGGCAAAACCTGCGATACGAACATCAAAAGGAGCTAACTGTACCTGAAAAGATTCTATGGCATCCACAGAGAAAGGATTTACTCCTGTTTGTCCTCCGTTAGTACCAGATCCTGCTAAACCAAATACATCATTGTTTACAGCACCATCAATATAAATGGCATTGTAGCGGTTGTTCTGACCACCTAATGAGATTGAAAATCCGTCATTCCCTTCTGTTAAGACAGCTTGTGGCGTAATCCTAACAAAGTCTGCAAGAGACCTGGAAGCTGATGGCAAGGACTGAATCTGACGATTGCTAATGGTGGTTTCTGCCCCTGTTTTATTGGAGTTGAAAATACCTCCCTGGGAAGCAGTGACGATAATCTCGTCTAAAGCTGTTGCAGCTTCTGCCATTTTAGGATTGATCCTGGAGGATTCACCCAGTTGCAGATAGATATCTGATACCATAAATTCTTCAAATCCGATATAGGAGATAGAAATGGTATAAGGACCCCCTGGTCTCATTCCACCAATTCTGTAATACCCATCCATATCTGCTGCTGCACCATATACAGACCCTGAGGGTACATGAAGTGCAACCACATTGGCTCCAGATAGTGGCTCTCCTGCCGCATCAGTAATCCTTCCTCCAATTGAAGAAGTAGTTACCCCTTGTGAAAAAGCCATTGCCGTCATCAAAAATGCAGCAAAGGCGAAGTAAATTTTTTTCATTTGTTCTAGTGTTAATTAGTTATTATTATGTCCCCAAAAGTGCCATAATTAAGGCACTTATACATTAAGACAGTGTTAAATTAAGGTGCCCAAATTTAACATAATATTTGTAATAGGAAAACCTTAGAGAAGGAAGACTTCTTAATACTTATTAACGATAAGAATACTAAATTTTATTTCTTAAAATGTTGCAATAATTGCAATGTAGAAGTGTCGTGTTTAGAAATTTCGGAACTCTGGATATCTTTTAGTGTGGTTGTAGCCAGTTGTTTTCCTAATTCTACGCCCCATTGATCATAACTAAAAATATTCCAGACCACTCCCTGCACAAATATCTTGTGTTCATATAAGGCTATAAGAGCACCTAAACTGGCAGGAGTCAATTTGTCGATCAGGAGCGTATTTGTTGGTTTGTTTCCTTCAAAAACCTTAAAGGGTACCAGTTTGTTGATAGCCTTTTCCGCCATACCTTTTGCTTCCAATTCCAGTCTTACCTCTGTCGCCGTTTTTCCATTCATCAAAGCTTCGGTTTGGGCAAAGAAATTTGCCATCAGTTTTTGATGATGATCCGCATTTCCGTAGAGTGAGTTTTTAAACCCAATAAAATCTGCAGGTATAAGTTTTGTTCCCTGATGTATTAATTGGAAAAAAGCATGTTGGGCATTGGTGCCTGGTTCGCCCCAGATAATAGTACCAGTCTGATAGGTGACAGGATTGCCATTCCTGTCTGTGCTTTTTCCATTGCTTTCCATGATACCTTGTTGAAAATAGGCTGAAAACCTGCTGAGGTATTGAGTATAGGGTATAATAGCCTCCGTTTCTGCCTTGTAAAAATTGTTATACCAAATACTTAACATCCCCATAAGTACTGGAATATTGTCCTGGAAATCTGTAGTTTTAAAATGAACATCCATCTCATGGGCTCCCTTTAACAGCTCTTCAAAATTCTCAGGGCCAATTGCCAGTGCCACAGATAAACCAACGGCGCTCCAAAGGGAAAATCGCCCGCCTACCCAGTCCCACATGGGGAATACATTTTCTTCGGCAATCCCAAATTCTGCAATTTTTTCTGTATTGGTGGAGACGGCAGCAAAATGATGTGCTATATCTGCAGGGGATGCCTTTTGTAAGAACCAGTCCTTAATTGTCAGCGCATTGGTTAGGGTTTCCTGGGTGGTAAAGGTCTTGGAGACGATGATAAAAAGGGTGGTCTCCGGATTCAGTTCCTTTAAGATCTCCTGTACGTGGTCCCCATCTATATTGCTGACAAAATGTGTTCTCAGGTGGTTTTTATAATACTTTAACGCTTCGGTGACCATCACCGGACCAAGATCTGATCCGCCAATCCCAATATTGACCACATCGGTAAATACCTTCCCTGTATATCCCTTTTTTTTGCCTGAAATAACTGCTTTTGAGAATTTACTGATATGGTTCCGAACTTCATAGATCTCAGGAACCACATTTACCCCATCCACCAAAATAACATCATCCTTCCCGGCACGCAAAGCGGTATGCAATACTGCCCTGCCTTCAGTTTCATTGATTAAATCACCCCCGAAATACTTAGTAATAGCATCGGGTAGCTGTACTTCCTTGGCCAGGTCTAGCAGATGTGTTACCGTGGTATTTGTGATCCTGTTCTTGGAGAAATCGAGCAGGAAATCATTCCACTGTCTCGTAAATGCAGTGGCCCTTTTTGGGTCCTTTTCAAAAAGATCCTTTAGTTCCTTTTCTTTGGTTTCATTATAGTGTTCAGTTAGTTTTCTCCAGGCGGAGGTAGTGGTTGGATTAATGTTCTCTAAGGACATTTTAGGGATTAAGTGTTATTAGGTCTTCTGAAGGTTCTTCCGGAAATTCTATACAATCTAATTGTGTCTTTATCGGATTCATATACTCGTAGAATTCTGGCCTTAATGCCTCCGCAAGTGGTTCGGCGGCAGGGAGTTTTTCACGAAGCGGATCTACCTGCCTTTCGTTTCTCCAGAAACGATAGCACACATGAGGGCCGCCGGTATTACCGGTCATTCCTATCCATCCAATAACATCACCTTGTTTTACATACTGCCCTTTTTTGACGTTTTGAGCTTTCATATGTAAGTACTGGGTACTATAGGTGCCGTTATGACGGATCTTTACATATTTTCCATTTCCCCCTCTTCGGGTAGATTCTGTGACCAACCCATCTGCCGTAGCTAAGATTGGTGTCCCAATAGGCGCAGCATAATCTGTTCCTTTATGGGGTCTAACTTTATATCCGTAGTAACGTATCTTCCTTTTTAAATTATACCTGGAGGAAAGTCGGCCAAATTTAAGGGGAGCCCTTAGAAATGTGCGACGCAGATTGTTAGACTCGTTGTCATAGTATTCCTGAATATCCAGGGAGTCATTTTGATAGGCAAATGCATAAAAAGGTTCGCCCCTATGTTCAAAATAAGCCGCTTTTATAGCCCCTGCACCGGCATATATACTGTCATTGATATACTTCTCATCATAAATGATCCGGAACTTATCTCCGGCATCGAGTTTAAAAAAATCAATGGTCCAGGCATAGATCCCTGATAATTCATTCACCATCAGATAATCTATGTTTTGCTTTACGATAACATCAGATAAGGAGCCCCCCTGCGGGATAACCCCAGATGCTTCCCGTTGCACCAATTTTACTTCTTTCCTCCCTTTGTACGCCAGCACTGAATCACGGAAATCTACTACCGTATAGTTAATAGGATCGTTCTCATAAACAAAGATCTGTGCTACCTGAGAGGTATCCCTGGATCTAAGAATGGTATAGGGGTTCCCTACACGTATCCTCCGTACATCAAAGGTGTCTTTAAATTTTTGGGTGAGCTCATAGATCTTAGGATAGTCTACCTTGTTACGGGTCATCAGATTTCCGAAAATATCTCCCTTGCGAATAGTATCTTCCACTACATCAAACTCGCTAAGGTTAAACCCGTATTTCTCAATATGTTTTTGGATTTCAACCTTTGGTACTTCCGCAAGCTGATCCAGGTTTGTTGTACTCGCTTTATCCTCTCCACAAGAGGACAGAACAATACATGCTAAAAAGAGGCCCCAGTATTTACGCATTGTCTTATAAAACTTTTTTTGGGTTAAATAGATGTTCTACCCATTGTTTCCCCCAATTATTTAAATCTTCTTTACTGTGCAATTTCGGAAAAAACACCACCTTTTGAAAACTTGGTGGCAGATATTCTTTCCAATTAGTTCCGCCGGTTGCTTCAATAGTCTTATCACCTTTATTCAAATACCTGTAGGCAGATCCCATATGCATCAGCGGCCAATTTACATTGGCATTAAGGTCCATCTTTCTTAACGCATCAATTAAGGCTTTATTATTCCTGGCTTTTTCTGGTAATTTCAGGTATTTATGATAGATAGTATTTCCTTCCACTTCTTTCGCGATCCTAATAAACCTTGGAGTATATCTGTATTCGAATTGCTTAAGGGTTAAAGTCTTTTCTCCAGTACTGCGATCTGTTGCTCCTTTCTTCCAATAAATATGTTCATAGAGCTCTTCAATGGCAGTGTCTTTGGAATACTGATCCCTTTCAGGATCATAAACGAGATTCTCCAGCGGGGTAGCATAGATCTCGATCATTCTGTATTGTGCAGACTGAAATCCGCTCGATGGCAATAGGGCCATTCTATACCGAAGGAACTGCTCCCGTTCCATTCCATTTATCATGATACTAAAGGAAGAGATAAGGGCCTTGTAGTAATTATTGATCCGCTTTGCTTTTTCTATAAAATGATCTACCTCTTGAGACTGGTCATCCACGATCTGTTTTTGCTCGTGAATAATGAGTTTAAAGTAAAGTTCTGTGATCTGATGATACATGATAAATATCTCCTCATCAGGGAAATAGGTGCGGGGAACCTGTAAGCTTAAAAGTGTATCCAGATGAATATAATCCCAATAGGTAAGGTATCGCTGATACAATAAACCATCCAAATAAGAGCTTAGGTCTTGTCCAGAATCCTTGTATTTTTCTGCTAATTTTAAGATCTGGGAATCTATCTGCTCTTTGTCTTTCATTGCTTTATTCGTCCATTATGATCCTGAACTGATGTTTTAGTCCATTATATCCATCGAGATCAGCTTTTAGTGATCCTACGGCCAAATCGGCCTTAATTCTGATCGGGATCTTATTAAGGTCATTTGAGACCCATAAGGTGAGGCTCTCTTGTTCCTTAAAAATTCGTCCAGATTGTACATAGGGTCTAAAACTGAGGCATTCTACTTTGCCAAACTTAGTTTTAAGGACCTCTTTTCCGAGGTATTTCAATTTAAATTTAAAGATACCGTCATCGTCATAGAGCATATTGAGATCTATAGACTCCCCTATAACCAGATCCTTAGCCTTGTAATTATTTCGCAAATAATAAAAAGCAGAAACCAGGTCCTGAATCTGATCTCCAAAAGTAAAATTAAACTTTTTATTGTTCTTCTTATCGTTGAGAAGGGCTTCTTTCTTTTGGTAATCGAAATTTATCTCAATATCCTTGGTATAGCCTCCTTCATCTATTTTCCGAATAAATCGGTAAGGCTTACCATTTTCCATATCAAAATAACTTTCATAGGTATCATCTACCTTAAAAAAGATACTGGCAAATCCTGTGGTCTTCCCATTCCCCACAACATGGTACACGGGAACATCGCCAACGCTATCTGTTTTTACATGCAGGGTAGCATAGCTAGCATTCAGGATGCCGTAATGGATCCTAAACTTTAACCATTCTCCAGGTTTAAAGGACTCATGAATGCTCTGCGCATTTAAGATCCCTTGGAGAAAAATAAATAAGACCAGCGTTGTTCTTTTCATCTGAAATTTTGTTCAAAATTAGTAATTCAGCCCTGATGACAATGTTGTTAACGTTAATTAAACAAATTTTATTCCAAACTTGCCCATAAAAAAAAGCCCCGACGAGTGTCGGAGCTTTTTCCTAAATAACCAACCAAACTTTAAATTATGAAAAACCAATACTTAAAGTTATAAGGGAACCACCCCTTATGACAACAAATCTAATACATCTTCATGAAAATGCATTTCGTTTTAACGTAAATTTACTAGACTCTTAACAATACTTTATTAAATTAAGCCCAAATCAGGGGTATTCTATAGCGTTCCTCTTGATTCCTGTTCTCTTTCTATAGCTTCAAAAAGCGCTTTAAAATTTCCTTTTCCAAATGATTTGGCCCCTTTGCGTTGAATGATCTCAATAAACATTGTAGGCCTGTCTAAGATTGGCTTGGTAAATATCTGAAGTAAATATCCTTCATCATCACGGTCAATGAGGATTCCCAAATCTCGTAAGGGAGCCAGGTCCTCATCAATTTCACCTACTCTGTCTAATACATCTTCATAATAAGAGACAGGAACGGTGAGGAATTCTACCCCACGATCTCGCAAGGATGATACCGTTTCTATTATATTATCAGTGGCCAAGGCCATATGCTGCACGCCTGCACCATTGTAAAATTCAATATATTCTTCTATCTGCGATTTCTTTCTGCCTTCAGCCGGTTCATTAATAGGGAATTTTATCCGACCATTACCGTTACTCATCACCTTGCTCATTAATGCGGTGTACTCTGTTGATATGTCCTTGTCATCAAAAGAGACCAATTGTGCAAAGCCCATTACATGGGCATAAAATTTACACCATTTATTCATTTCATTCCATCCCACATTCCCCACCATATGATCTATAAATTTCAGACCCACATCAGAGGGTTTATAATGGGGATTCCAAGCTCTGTAACCAGGCATAAATACACCCTTATACTTACTTCTTTCTACAAACACATGCACGGTTTCCCCGTATGTATGGATCCCGGATAATACCACTTCTCCTTTATCGTCTTCCAGAATTTTAGGTTCAAAATATGATTCAGCACCCCGTTCTACTGTTTCCTTATAGCTTTTTCGGGCATCGTCTACCCAAAGGGCTATAGCCTTAACCCCGTCGCCATGCTTGTCTATATGCCTGTTTATATCGCCTCCAGATTTTAATGGAGAAGTAAGAACTAATCTGATCTTGTCCTGCTCAAGGACATAAGAAACCCTGTCCTTTAAGCCCGTTTCCAAACCGGCATAGGCCAGTGGCTGAAAGCCCCAGGCCGACATATAATAATAGGCTGCCTGTTTGGCATTTCCCACGTAAATTTCAACGTGATCTGTACCTAATAAAGGCAAAAAATCTTCTGCGGCAGGATTCTCTTTTGGTAAGTGTAATGAAGTGTTATCTAATGTAGCCATGATATATTTTTAAATTGATTCTATATTAATGTGAAACAGTCCTTTATAAATAAATTCAGGAATGCTACCACATGGCCCTAAGGTGAGGGGTGATATCTATTTTTTTACTCAACATACTACATTTATTTACGCTACAAATATCGTAAAAAAGGAGGAAATGAGTATTCCCTTTACAGAGAAACAGGACATGATAGTCCTTTCTGGAGTCTTAGAACCAATACCCTATACTAAAGAACAGAATTCCATCATCGTTCTCCGGTGACCAGGAGTAAAGAATTTGCACCGGACCGAAAAAAGACTCCCAGCCGTAACCTACCCCATAACCAGAGTAATCCGGGGCAGTAAACCATTCGCCGGTTCTAAAAATATCATCGTCAACATTGGAGATATTGGCCGCAAAGAGCAGGTGGTTTTTGGGACTAAATTCGTAGTCTAATCTGGCATAGGCTTTAACATAACTATTCCCGGGTAAACTAATAAAATCATATCCCAGAAATGGTTCAAAATTATTGATAGTATAAGTCCCATACCCCCCCAAAACAAAATCGAAGGCCGCTACCCTGGAGGTTCCCAACTTAAACCCTCCCGATGTTTCAATGTTTAGTGACAACTTTGGCAACAATGAAAACGCTGTACCCATAGTAGCTTTTGCAATTGAGAATTCTTTGAAATTGTCATTAAAATCTGATGACCACAAATAAAAGTGGAAATCCCCATTAAAATAAAGGCCCTTGGACGGAAAAAACTTATCATCATAAGTGTCCAGTATAAGTTTCCCATAGGTAGAAAGATAGTTGCTTTTCTCGAAAAAGGTAGCCGGACTAGTAGTTGGAGGAGGTTGGGTAGAGTCATTGACAATTTGATTGAGGGTAGTGGTACTGTATTTCAACAATTTATGCTCTGCTCCAACTAAAAAGGCAAATTCTTCCTTGATCACCGTTTGGAGGTAAAACTGATTTGTGAAATCGGATACATCCAAATTTATATTATTCACATTGCTACTTACCGGAATCTCAAAATTAGACTGTAATACCAGCCCGTAGTCTACCTCTTTAACAAACTCATAAAACCTGGAATTAATTCCAAAACTCCAGTAAAAACCTTTGTCCACATAGTATTCAAAATTATAGCGAATGTTATCCCCTAAAATAAGATCCAGGGAAACAACATCATCATTCATCAATACATTCTTCTTGGTAAGATTTATTAAGGCGGCACTCTTGTATAAATTATCATAATGGGCAGCGATCCTGAGGAAAGACTTGTCCATATTTTCTACCAGATTCATTGTTAGATCCTGACCCAGCCCGTTGGAAGTTAATTCATAGCGAATGGTATTAAAGTTCCCTGTAGCCACTAAATTATTGATCCCCTGTTGCAATTTTGTAAAACTTAACTTCTCATTGAGGTTAATACGCAGTTTTCCCTTTATATAGCCCCTGGTAAAATTATCATTCCCATTAATTATAAGCCTGTTTACAATTAGTGAATCTACCGGAACAATGTTCGGTTTCTTAATAAATGGTTTTTTTTGACGGGATGCGAGAGATTTCAATGCTTCTTCATGTTCCAAAGCCGCGTCCTTTCCGGTATTGATAATAGTATTCTTAAGTGCGAAATCTATTACCGAAAATTTATCCATGGCCGGTTTAATATAAATATCGGTAAGTGCAGACTTTCGCTCCATATCTTTTATGGTTCTGAAGTTGTTGATCTGCAATAAGATCTCCGTAGCAGACATAAGTGATGCCCTGTCTCGTAATCCATGTTGCACGTCTACTCCAATAATGAAATCTGCCCCCATTGCACGCAGTTCTTCCACCGGGTAATTGTTTAGAACTCCTCCATCTATCAATACTTCTCCTTCTAACTCCGAAGGTTGAAATAAGGAGGGAAAGGTCCCGCTTGCAAGGATAGCCTTTGGAAGATATCCTTTGTTTAACATCACTTCTTTCCCGGTTTCAACGTTGGTGGCTATACAGAAAAAAGGAATTGGAAGTTCATTAAAATCACGCACATCCTTTACGTTAAAAAGTAATTGTACCAGGGCATTATAAATATTCTGCCCACTTGAAAGTCCCTGTGGGAAAGACAATTTAAAATCATTGAAGGGTAGGGTGAGGGCGTACCGTTCGGAGTCTTCTTTTTCATAAAATGTCTTTGCATCTCGCGGAAGATTATCCTGAATAAGACTCGTTAAGTTGGTATTCCTAAAAATAGAGTCGAGTTGGTCTGCAGAATACCCTGAGGCATAGAGGGCCCCAACAATAGCGCCCATACTGGTACCTCCAATATAATCTATAGTAACCCCAGCATCTTCAATGACCTTTAAAGCTCCAATATGAGCCAATCCTTTGGCCCCTCCTCCACTTAAGACCAACCCTACTTTTGGAGGAACATGTTCTGGTTCTGTCTGGCCTAAAGATTGAAAGCAGATTGCAAGAGCGGTTAGAA
>CBDUON010000039.1:0-17034 GCA_965368835.1 uncultured Eudoraea sp.
CATATTGGCGCCTGGATGGATAAAGACAATTATAAGCAAACCCGGACCATGCCAAAATTTACGGTGAATACGGATGAAGTTTCACGATGGCAACCCACTCCTCCTTCTTATATGGCAGGTATAGAACCTCACTGGAGTAAAATTAGGCCCTTTGTAATTGAAACAGCAGATCAGTTTAAGCCTGTTCCACCCCCTCCTTTTTCTATGGAAGAAGGCACAGATTTTTATAAAGAAGTACAAGAGGTATATGATATTAGTCAGAAAATGATTGAAGATGGCGATAGTTCTGAAGAAGTCCAAATTGCCAAGTTTTGGGATTGCAACCCTTATGTTTCTGTGACCAGGGGACATTTAATGTTTGCCACTAAAAAGATTACCCCCGGGGCTCATTGGATAGGTATCACCAAGATTGCCTGTAAGCAATCTGATAGCGATTTTGACAAGACCGTCTATGCCTATACCAAGACTTCCATGGCTATCGCAGATGCCTTTATTAGTTGCTGGGATGAAAAATACCGAAGCAATTTAATTAGACCAGAAACACTGATCAATGAGCATATAGATGAAAATTGGAAGCCAGTGCTTCAAACTCCACCCTTTCCGGAATACACAAGTGGTCACAGCGTAGTTTCAGGAGCTGCTTCTACTGTGCTTACAGACGTTTTTGGGGAAAATTTCAGCTTTAAAGACGACACCGAATTGCCTTATGGACTTCCAGTAAGAACCTTCGCTTCATTTAGAGAAGCTGCTGATGAGGCAGCCATCAGCAGAATGTATGGGGGGATCCATTACCGCGCTGCGGTAGAGGTTGGAGTTAAACAAGGAAGAGATTTAGGAACTTTTGTGATAAATAATCTTAGCATGGAAAACAAATCTCGCCTGGCACAAACCCAGTAAATTTTATGAAAAAAGTTGGCTTATTTTTCCTGTTTCTAATTCTCGGTGGAATAATTTGGTATGTTTTTGTGTACCCTTATGATTATCTGGTCACCATGCAGGTCAAGGCAAATACCGGCACTATTAATCAAACCATTAAGCTTTGGCATACCAGCCTGGAGAACTCAGAGCTAAAATGGGATGGAGATCTGAATCATTTATCACAAAGATTGCATTTTAATGATTCCACTCATATATACGACTGGGATATCAGTGAAGTAAATGATTCAATTTTAAAAATTAAGATCTTTGCTAAGGATAGCGCCAATTCTATTGAGAACAAAATTAAGATCCCATTCTTTGATACCGATTTTGAAAAACGGACCAAAAACACACTTAGTGAATTCACTAAACTCCTGGCCGAAGATCTAAAGTATATCAAGATACAAGTGGTTGGGGAAGGAGAGATAGATTCAACCTATTATGCTTATGTGAGTAACAAAACTGACCAATTTGGAAAAGCAGGAGGAATGATGAGGGATTTTCCTTTGCTCGACCCTTATTTGATGAATCACGGGGTTGAATTAAATGGTAAGCCTTTTATTGAAATTACCCGTTGGGACATGACCAGAGACAGCTTGGAATTTAATTTTTGCTATCCCATCATCAAGAATGATAGTCTGCCAGTTCATCCAGACCTTAAATACGGCCAAAGAAAACAACAGAAAGCTTTAAAAGCCATTTATAATGGGAACTATATTACCTCTGACCGGGCCTGGTATGCCCTGTTAGATTATGCCGAAAAAAATAATATTGATGTTACAGGATTACCGATTGAAATATTTTACAACAATCCAAACATGGGGGCTGATGAAATTAACTGGAAGGCAGAAATCTATATGCCTCTAATTGAATAACCATGAAGCTTTGCCTTTATTTATTTCTTTCCATAGCGAGTACAAGTTGTGCACAACATGGGCAACTCACCTTTATTTGTGACTTGCCCAATGAGTTTAAAGAAAATTCTGGTATTACCACCCTTGAGAATGATAAGATCTGGCTTATTGAAGACAACGGGAATGATGATGTTATTTATGAAGTGAGTTCCGAGGGAGAGTGGCTAAGAGAATTCAAAGTAAAAAATGCAAAGAATGATGATTGGGAAGACCTGACAAAAGATGAAAAAGGTAATCTTTATATAGGCGATTTTGGTAATAATGACAATGACCGAAAAGATCTGGTAATTTATAAGATACCTAATCCCACCATAGAGCCCGGAGATAAGATAGAGGCAGAAAAAATCAAATTTAGATTTCCTGAACAAAAAGAGTATCCTCCCATCCCCTCAAAAAGAAAGTATGATACAGAGGCCTTTTTCTATCTGGATGATGTGCTTTATCTTATCACCAAGGACCGCAGCAAGCCCTTCGACGGCGAGGCACTAATTTATACCATACCAGCTATGGCAGGTACCTATGACGCCAAACTTGTGGGAACTTTTAAAACGTGTAATAAGTTCTCTACCTGCCAAATTACATCAGCTGCCATTTCTCCGGACAAGAAGAAAATTGTGCTTCTGGGTTATGGAACTCTCTGGTTGATCACAAAATTTGATCTGCCCGATTTTTCAAAAGGAACAGTGCAGTTTATAGATCTGGGGGTACGGACCCAATTAGAGGCAGTTTGTTTTAAGAACAATTCCACCATTTTTCTATCAGATGAAAGAAATCACCATACCGGCGGTAATCTCTATGCATTTACCCTCCCTGAATAGCTTAGAAGCCAAATCCTAATCCAAAAGTTACTCTAGATCCATCAGCACTTTGAAAAAGTGCCGCTCTTGCAGTGATAAAATTTGAAGCATTTAGAAAAATACCTCCTCCATAGGAAGTATGCCATTGATCTGAGTTCTCACCCGGCAACCAAATTCTTCCATAATCGAACCCTCCGTAAATACCAAAAGTAGTTGGTAAAAGACCTGTCCTTAATTTTTTTAAACTAAGTCGCAGATCAGTATTCTGATAGTACGATGTTTTCCCGGTAAAGCGTTGGTTCCTAAATCCACGTAGCCCGTCTATCCCTCCTATACTTGCCCCCTGATAAAATTCAAATTCATTTCCAAAATTAAAATGAGCCTTCCATTTTGCAGCCAGAACTAACCATCCTCCCGGCACTATTTTATGATCTATAGACAAACTTGGCACAAAGTAGCCATATCCCTGATCAGAATTAGTGACACTCTGTTTATAGCCCAAGGCGAAGTTGGCAGACATCCCCAGCGTAGGGAAGGCAGTATTATCCACATTATCATAGGAATATTGGGCAGAAACACCTAAAAAATTGTTCCTGGTGTCTTCTCCATTTGCCTGGTAGAAGGTATTAATAAATCTGTCATCCGTTTCCTCCACAGAAATACTTTCATAAGAAATGCCAGTCATAAACTTGGCTCCTAAATGACCTCGCCAAACTAAAGATGGAATTACATACAAGCTTTCCAGGCGAACTCTGTTATAGTCCAGATCAAGGGAGTCATCTAAATTGATACTCTCATTTCCAAAGCCAAAAAAGTTTATGCTGTAATTGGGTGAGGTAAACTTTCCCTGAATCTGGAAATTCCATTTATCAGTGATGTTGGCAAATTCTCCGGCATAACCCAATTCGAATCCACTGGTTGCAAAGTAATAAGCAGCATTGATCTTATGTTGTTGGGTAAATGGATTTTGTCTAAATCCATTAAAAACATACAGATCACTAAATCCTATTTTAATACCATCATCGGGATTAAAACCTACTGTTGGTATAAGCTGATTGGTATTGCCTTTTATTTTCAGAGGTAAATACGTATTTATATTATACTCGTCAGTTTTTTTGATCCTGGTCCCTTCAGTTTTCTCATAGGTATTCTTTTGGGAACGATAATCGTAAATACTGATATTATGGCCTTTTTCAATGTCATAAATATCATTGTTCTGACCTCCGATTAACCTTACTTTAATTTTGTTTTTAAACCCACCTCTAACTTCAAAATGGTCGTCATCATCTAAGCCATAGATCCAAATTTCCTTGGTGCTTCCTTCATAAAAAGTTTTATTAAAGAATAATTTCTCTTTTTTCCCATCAATGATCCTATAAGCTTTTACTTCTATTTCTTTTTCATTGGGATAATTAACCTCAAACCAATCGTCCTTATCCGTGCCTGTGACAACGGCAAACTTATTTAAAACGGCATAGTATTTCACTGCTGTTTCTCTAATAGTAGAGGTTCTGGCCAAGAGTATACGTTTGATCTCATCAATGGTTTGATCCCTTACCTCTTCCGGAAATTTTAAAAAAGCCTTGTCAATATCCGAGGCTGTAAGGTGACTCTTAATATATTCTGCCTGAGCAATCCATTCTTCCTCTGTTGTTTCCGGAAATATGGCCAGATCCAGAATAAAGACTCTTGGTGAGGAGTTAAATCCTTTAACGCTTTTAATTTCCTCATGAAAACCTTCCATTACACGTAGGCCGGGAATAATTTTGGTGGCAATACTCATTAAGGCCCCGTCTCCCATATTGGAAAACACCTGATCCCTGTCTCTGGGAAAGGGTTTATACACAATCTTACCTTTTTCCTTATCTTCAAATTCGGCCCAACGCCATTGATCCGTATGCCTGTCCCAGTCTCCCAGGATCATATCGAACAATCTGGCTCTAATAAATAGATCCGTATCTACTATATATCGCTCATCCTCCCTGAGATCTTCCAGCATGCTCTCGGTACTCTTTAATTCATTGGAGAATCCAAAACTCTCAAGATCACCATGACCATCCCCTGCGTGTTCCTCAATCATGTATAGTTCATCTCCAAAAGTTTTGTTGAACTCTTCAAGTGCAGGTTGTTTAGGCACGTAATACAGCACAGGATTTGTGTGAAAAAGTCCAACTGCATCTGAAAGTGGACCAATTGTAAAGGGCGCATAGGGGTGGGCTCCTGTATAAAAGTCACTTAGGATATCTTCGGTATAGGTGTTTTCAAAATCTCCTACAATATACTGCTCCTTAAAGGCCATTGCCTGTAAGTAGAGTTCTGCACTTTTACGTAAGGCACGCATCACATACTCCTTCCCATTTTTATGACGAAGTCGCAGGGATTTGGATTGGTGGCCACCGCCTTTCCTTACCGGTACCAAACCTCCAAAAAGCGTGTCTAATCTAACAGTAGGCACCTTTACCTTAGTGCCATAATAAGATCTGTAGCGATCTCCCCAAATGGCACGGTAGAATCCACTTTTGTCAACTTCTTCTTCTGTGTAAACTGATGCTTCTACCTCGGCTGGAAATGAATCAGGATACTTATCTTCATTAATATCCCTAAATGGTTTAAGTACGTCTGTACCAAATAGAAACTCTTCTTGTTCGTTTTTATCTAATCCAAAAAACCGAACCTTAGAGGAACCATCCTTATAGATTTCCAAACTGGCAAACCCTTGATGTCCCGTTGAAAATTTACTTCCGTTCATTAACCTTGTGTACCCCTTTTTTGCGCCAGATCCACTAACGATCTGAGGAGTATTTTCTTCCACAATATATTGCAAGGTATGTTCATGTCCGGACGTAAATATTACCCGATCTGAGAACTGAGCCAAGGTCACCAGACGCTTTCTCAGAGTAGTATATCTGCTATTTTGAAGATCTTCAATAGAAGCTCCAGATGTCCTCCTTAATACATTTATAACACTACCAATAATGGGAAGTGGCAGGGTTTCATTAATGGGATAAATATGTTTTTTAAATGCGTATAGACCATTGTGAGATCCGTACGTAAACATAGGATGATGGGTAGCGATGATCGTAGTACGACCCCTGTTTTTCTTAATAATACTTTCAATTTCTTCAAAGAAGGCCTCTCTGCTTTTTATATCGCATCCGTCGTTGATGGTAGGATGTTTGTCCCAATTAACCAGAAACCATTCAGTATCAATAGTGACTAATAATACGTCGTCCGAAATCTCTTCCTCTTCAATTGGACAACCTCCCTCCGGTAAGAAAACATTTTTTTTATCAATTCTTTTTTCGACGTATTTCTGCTGTCTTTTCAGACCTACTAACCCTTCATTGTACCAATCGTGATTTCCCGGAATAAAGATAGGATGACCCTTAAAATTGGTCAGTGTAGCCAATTGGGCATCCAGATGGTTTATTGCAGTTCTATAAGCCTCAGTAGAGTCTTTTTTATCTGGTAAGCCTGCAGGATAGATATTATCTCCCAGGAAAATTGCCGTACTGTTTTTATTCGCCTTATTCAATTTTTCCTTGAATACCTTTAGAACAGGATTTAATTCTCCCATAGGAGAAAGTCCGGCGTCTCCAATTAAATAAAATGTATGAGAGATATCTTTGGTGGTTAATGTATCTACTTTACCATTGGCGTCATCGTATTTTACACGATAAGTAGCACAGCTTGTGAACAATAGAATAAGTAATATAAGAGTGTAATGTTTTACCATGTTCAACGTCTAAATTTTGTAATTTGTAAGACTTAAATATAGTATATGTCGGAATTAATTGAGAAAACTAACCAATTTGTGATTGACTTGTTATCCAGAGAATTAGATTCTAAATTTCTTTATCACAATTTACGGCATACCCAACGCGTAGTTAAAAGTACTAAAGAATTAATAGATTATTATTCCTTAGAAAAAGAGGACAAAGAAGTACTTCTGTTAGCGGCCTGGCTTCATGATACTGGCTATATAAAAGGAACGGATAATCACGAGAAAAACAGCTGTGAAATTGCAAAAGATTTTCTAAGCGGGATTGGATACGACACAAAGTTAATTGCCCGGGTAGAAGAATGTATTATGGCAACTCAAAGGCACTCCCAGCCTTCTTCACTTTTGGAAGAGATCATCAAAGATGCCGACTGTTCTCATTTTGCGCAAAAAAGTTATCTGGCAACCTCCGAACTTTTAAGAGAAGAACTGGAGCAATTAGGTATTGCCTCTTATAGTCTTCAGGAGTGGCGAGAAGAGAATATTAAGATGTTTCGTTCCGAACATCATTATTATACAGACTATGCCAAGAAAAATTGGCAGAAAGGGAAAGATAAAAACCTCAAAAAACTTGTAAAGGAGAAAAAAGCACGAAAAAATCTGGCTAAAAAAGAACAACTAAAAGCACAGTTTAAAAATGAAAGTCCGGAGCGAGGTATTCAAACCATGTTCCGGGTAACTATGCGGAATCACTTAAAATTAAGTGATATTGCTGATACAAAAGCTAACATTCTCTTATCAGTAAATGCCATTATTATTTCTCTGGTACTCTCCAACCTCATACCAAAATTAGATAATCCTTCTAACGATTATCTGTTATATCCCACAGGAATTTTTTTGATTTTTAGTATTGCTTCAATGGTTATGTCAATCCTGGCTACCAGACCTAATGTAACCAGAGGAGAATTTACAAAGGAGGATGTCAAAAATAAAAATGTAAATCTCCTTTTCTTTGGGAACTTCCATAAGATGAAATTACAGGAGTATGAATGGGCCATTCAGGAACTCATTCTGGATAAAAAGTATGTGTATTCTTCCCTAACAAAGGATCTCTATTTTCTCGGAGTAGTATTGGACAGGAAATACAGACTATTGCGATGGACGTACACCATTTTTATGATAGGCATGATTCTTTCTGTTATCGCATTTTTTATAGCGCTAAAATTTTACGGGCCTGAAAGAATTTTGAAATTATCGGAAACCTCAATGGCATTACTCTTTTAATTCCTCCATGAGGTCTTCGTAGGTGTATGTTTTCTGAGGTTCTTCTTGCTTGTTATAGAGAATTTCCACTCTGATAGCTTTTAATCCTGAGACTCCTTGAAGTCCTTCCAGTTCTACGATCTCTATATTGTTGGTAAAATACCCTTTCGACTTTAGGAAGGAGATGTATCTCAAATATTCTAATTCATCCGACTTTTGAGAATACACAATTACTAGTTTCCCTTTTGTGGTAAGTCGTTCTGTGGTTCCTTTTATAAAGGATTTATCTATGCGCTTTTTAATGATCTCGTATCGCGCATTGTATGTACCGTCTACATCAAAGTGTTTTTCATCCATTCTAAATCTTATGGATAGCGACGTATTGTAAACCAAAATCAAAGAAGCAACATCTAGTTTAACAGGCAACGAGGGCTTTAAATTATAATAGCTGTTTTCCATTTCACAAACTACCTGCAATTGCCATAAACGGAGATTATTGAGATACAGCGTATCAAAAGTATCATCCTCCGTGATATCATTCCCTATATATAAGTTATGCTCTACCCCATCTGTTTTGTATCGCTCAAAATAGTGTGGATACATCTCCTGTGCTTCTTTTTGACGTTCATCCAAAATAGCTGCCAATTGCCTATTGGTTTGCATAATGCTATGGTCATAATTCTTACGGTGATCATAATACGTATCTGTTGAACTATCAATACGCTCCTCGTAAGCAGAAATAAGTTTTATAAGGTGTGATGAATCATTCTTCTTCAAAAACCTAAATACAGGTTCTATTTCGCCCTTTACAAAGTTGTAAATAGCCTGTTCACTATTTGTATGTAGCACCTCTTTTACATCCTCAATATGGTTTTTTACCCTAAAAATAAGTTCTTCGTAAATGGGGAGTTTAGTTTCTTTCCAAGCCGTATCCAGAATGGTATTTACTTCCGATAATTGTATCATCAGATCCCTCTGAATTGCCATATTCCTGGCATTTGAGGACCCCTGAATATCTGTTTGTCCATAGAGGGGATATACATCTTTAAATACAATTTCTTTAAAAGAGGGATCTTTCCCTTTAAGATCATCCTTGATAAATCGTTTCGCCTCCTTTTTAAACTTCCAATAAACAGCAGGATGAATAGTAGTACATTCCTTTTGGATAACAGCATCTATTAAATTCTCTTCCTCTATTTTTGAGCGCACCACTGCCGAAACAATATAGGGCATTACATCGTCTAGTTTTTTGGCATTTACTCCATTAAGCCTATTATTAGACTGAGATACGATCTCTAAGACCCCTAATAATTTTCCATGGAGTGCTATAGGTGCTAAAATAGCGCTCTTTATCCCTTGTTCCTTGAGGTTCTTGTAGGGTTGCATCCCTCCAGATTTATCAAAATACTTCTCTACATCTGGTACAATAAAATAGGTGTTCAGCTTTAATAGCCTTTCATAAGATTGTTCACATAAGGCCTTATTACAAGCTTCAAAATCCCCATCATTCAATAAAAAACTTTGTATGCCAATACCAAAAACCTTTTCAAACTGGTCTTCTTCAGCGTTATAGGTTACAAACCCTACCTTTAAATCTTTAAGTTTAAAAAAGGATTTAAAAGTTGCCTGAAGATCTTGCATGAAATTTTGGCTGCCTCTTTTGTTGCTGGCAATTAATTCTGATTTAATTTTAGAAATAGCCTGTTCTGCTGTTGCATCGAATATATTGGAAATAACAAATCCCTTTGAAATAAAACTATTTGGAGGTATTTTTTCCTTCCATAGTTCAATATTATAAGGGTTTTCCAATAACTGGTCTACATCTGACTGATTGAGGTCCTTTGATAATTTCGTAGGAAGGATCTCCATGAAATCCGCATTGTATAGAACACGATAGTGCCGCATTACACCATTGGCATCTGGGATCTCATAAAAGAAAGGTCGTTGAAAATCTAGCTTAAATCCATAATGGTAATTTAGGATAACGACGCACCCCATGATATAGTCAATATTGTCATTCTCCCTTCTCAGGGATAGGCCAAAATCCTTGCCTGCGTCTTTTAGGATCTTTTTAAAGCGTTTGGATTCATTAAAAGTAAAATCGAAATAAGGTAAGGAGGCGGCCTTTATCTCATTTTCTGTAAGCACTTCCGAAAAGGAGTCCTCCAGTATAAGGGCAATTGTATCTTTATACGTATCGAGAAGGGCAACGTCTGTAAAGCCCTCCCTCAAAATAGGATAAGGGGCTTGTGCATCCAGGATCCGTTTGGCTTTTTCTGCCATAAAAGGATCACCGCTTTTTGCCATTTTCTCATACCGTCTCAAAAGCTTGTCAAAACTTATGACCAGTTTTAGTGGCAATTCATTTGTTTCTTTCGACGTCATAAAACATTGGTCTACATATTCTCCTTAAAATTACAAAACAAATCCTTTCCTTATTGAGCGGGAAAAATACCTGATGTTCCTCACTTTTTTAAGATATTTATACAAATTTACCCTATGTCTTCCAATAAAAGGCTTAACAGAGCCTATGAGAATGCCCAAACCCTGCACTTTGATGATTCCTCAAAATTAATCTTCTTTAGCGACTGCCATAGGGGCGATAATAGTTTTGCAGATGATTTTGCCAACAACCGCAATACATATTTTCATGCACTTAGCCATTACTACAAGGAAGGATTTCAATATTGTGAATTGGGCGATGGGGATGAATTATGGGAAAATATAAAGTTTGAGGAGCTTTTTGAGGCCCATAAAAATGTGTATCAGTTATTACGAAGTTTTCATCTGGGAAACAGACTTCACATGATATGGGGAAACCATGATATGGTTTACAAAGATCCCGAATACGTTAAAAAGCACTTGGGTAGTTATTTTGAACCCATTGATGAATCTAACAAAGAACTATTTAAGGATATTACCTTTCATGAGGCATTAATCTTAAAACACCGCAATACCGGCCAGCAGATTTTTCTGGTACATGGGCATCAGGCAGATTGGTGGAATTATACATTTTGGCGCTGGGCAAGGTTTTTAGTGCGCGTATTATGGAAGCCTTTACAGGTTTGGGGTATTGCAGATCCTACGAGTCCGGCCAGAAACTACAAAGAACTCATAAAGGTAGAACGGCGAATTAAAAAGTGGATCTTGTCAAAAAATAAACTTTTAACCATTGTTGGGCATACCCACAGACCTCGTTTTGCGCACCCTGGAGAAATTCCTTTTTTTAATGATGGCAGTTGTGTTCATCCAAGAAGTATTACCGGCATTGAGATCACCAATGGTGCCATTGTATTGATAAAATGGCATATTGCTACCAAGGAAGATGGTACCCTGCAAATTGTGAGAGTGGTACTGGAAGGACCCAAAAAACTTATAGATTACCAATAGAAAAAGATCCATCTCCAGATCTAGCCCCACCCTGATCTATAAGAGATGAATCTTTGGAAAAGATGTATTATTGAATTACAAAGTTGATAGGAATGCTATAGGGTACAGAAACAGGTTTTCCTCTTTGTTTCCCGGGTGTCATCTGTGGCAGCGTTGCCACAATTCTATGAGCTTCTTTTTCTAAAGTTCTGTCCGGACCTCGCATTCTAATACTTCCTATATTACCTTTAGAATCAATGAGGAATTGTACAAATACCCTGCCTTGAATACCTAATTCCAGTGAGGAAGGTGGATACGTAAATTCCTTGTTGATATGCTCCTGAATCATTCTGTTAAAGCACAGTTTTCGTTCATCATTCGTTTTTGCTGATTCACATCCGGGGAAAATAGGAACGTTCTCTATTACAGCAAAGGGAACTGTTATTTCTTCTTCCTCTTCCCCTACTTCTACATCGTCTACTGCTATTACGGCATCAACAACTGTCTCCTGACTTATCTCAGTACTTTCAATGATAGTTTCTTCTATCTCTTCAGTATCCTCTACAACTTCAATTACCTCAGGTGCAGATGGAGGAGGGGGAGGCGGAGGAGTTTTTAGTGCTTCTGTAATAGGTACATCCTCTTTGAGGTCATCCACGGCCATCACCATATCTAAAGTATCGTGTTCTTCGGGATACGTTTTATACTCTAGTGCCCGCCATGTTAGGAACAAAACGATAGTAAGCCCAATAACAAAGTATAGGCTGCTATTTTTATTTAAATCGAATTCTGGATTTTTTTTGACTTGCATGATATTGAATTTTAATACATTGAAATTAAAACCAATACCAAATAATTACTATGACATTTATCAGGTTTTAAATATCTGATTGTAAGCCTTCTAGTAATGTTCTCTTACCTGGTCTCAGGTAGAAGACAAAAGTACCTCATCAAAATTTATCCCTTCAATTGGAACTATTTGTTGTAGTTCATGATCCCATTCTATCCTTCTGCCCAGTTTATAGGCCAGTCCGGTCATGTGGGCAGAAATGGCCTCATCAAAACCTTCTTTAATGCCACAACTCAAGGTGCCTCCGTTGCGAATACAACTTAGCCATTCTCTTAAATGCAGGAAGGTGGAGTTAACCCGAACACCGTCTATATAGGTCCACATAAGTCCTTTATCTGCAAAATATTGAGAGGTGGCAGAAGAAACTGCATCTGGCATATTTGCTCCAGGATTATAATGATAGATAGGTACATTTGGCTTCATTTTCCCTTCCTCGATCATAGCTGCGTACTTCGTAGAACCATTATCTGGCCATACCGTAAGATTATTCCCCAGTTCCATGGACGCATCATGACCCATTAAAATAGTGGGCCTGTTAAATGCATTCCCAAGGGTTGCACTATAGGTAAAGGTCATTCCTTTTTCTTTCCCTTTTGGCTGACTGCTGCCGGTACTAAAATCAGGGAATTCCATATTTACCTGAAGCACATCTGGTACGTTTCTGCCATCATTATGGGTATAAATACCCCCAGAAGCTGTAATGCTAGAAGGTATTCCCATTCCTAATACACAATTTAACCTATCATAATCATGAGTGAGCAGATCGCCAGATAAACCGGAGCCATAAGCCCACCATTTGCGCCAACGGAAGAAATGGTTCTTGTTAAATGGGATCTTTGGTGCACTTCCCAAAAACTGGTTCCAATCTATAGTTTGTTCATTTGCTTTTTCGTGTATGTCATAATTCCAGGCACCATTATCATCATTCCTGTTTGTGAAGGTTTGTATCATGGATACATGACCCAAAACACCCTTCTTAACAATATCATTAGCCGTTTTAAAACTAAGGGTTTGCCTGTGTTGATGCCCAACCATCAGCAAGGCTTCTGAATTTTTTGCAGCTTCCTGAAGTTTATAGGTTTCCTCAATGGTATGGGTCATTGGTTTTTCCACATAAACATGAACATTATTATTTAGTGCTTCTATTGCCATTGGAGCATGCCAGTGATCTGGTGTTGCAATTATAACAGCATCTACTTCCCCACTCTGTATCATTTCCTGATAGCTAGTAAAGCGCTTCACTGAATGTTCCGGTGTAGAAAATGAAGCTATGACATGTTCGGCATGTACATCAAAGACATCACAGACTGCGCTCATTTCTATATTTAATTTCTCCTGAGCCAGAAACTCTTTTAATTGGGTGTTCCCGGTTGTTTCTTCTTCAATCTTCATCTCTTCGAGCCAGTCCTTCGTTGCAAAACCCAAGGCCCTGCAAAGTTGTTCACCCCTTATCCCAAATCCTATGATACCAAGACGAATTGGTGCTCCTCCTATCTGTGGTAGTGCTGAAGTTAAAGAAGGTTCAATTTTTAATTGTTCTAATATCTCAGAGCGGTCTTTGCTTTTAACCAATGCATTTGCAGTACCTGCCCACCATATTGATCCCAGGATGGGCAAACCGCCTAATCCTTTTAATACGTCGCGTCTTGTCCATTTCATAATTGTGGTGTTTTTGCCGTGTTAGTTGTTTGACTTTTTAAATAACCCAATCCAAAATAAAAACCTGTAGGGTATTGAAACAGTACCCATAATGCAGCTATTTCAATCAGATTCTTATTTACAAACCAATAACTTCCTTCAACATTAAGTTGCTCTAACCAGGGAAATGGAGGATGGGCAAAATAATACATGCCTAAGAGCACCATGCCCGCTAAAGCTCCCCATTTTTCATAAAATCCGAGGATGAGGGTGATCCCAACAAAGATGAGCGTAATCATATTGAGGGTATCTATCCATCCAATAATTGATTCGTTTGCCATAGAGATAAACAGCCAATCTAAAGGTCCCTGAGCTGTTGCCAGATATCCAAAAGCTGTCCAATCCGGATTAAATAGTTTAATCACCCCTTCGTAAAGGAAATGCCATCCAATCAGGATTCGTAAAAACACTAAACTCTTGGTGAGCGATTCTTTTTGTAGTGTCACTGTCATTATTTCACGATTTTTAATTCATAGATATGCACTCAGCCACCCTTAGGAGGTGTTGATTGTAGTACTATATAAAACGCTCAAAAATATCGCCCTTACCAATGAAATTCTATGATTTTTATCAGTTTAAAGAAACATCTCATCTTTTAATACTAAAATATAAATGGTTTCTTTTAAAAATCTTATACGCGTTTAGCCATGGTGTTTAATGCGTAGATAAAATGATCTAATTCCTTAGTAGTGGTATACACATTTGGCGTTATCCTGCAGCCTTGTACATTGTTCTGATCAATAGCTACGGTAAATATTTTAAACTCATCTAGTAAGGTCTTAGCCAGATCTGAAGGTTTCATTCCCTTTATACCCACATTGGCAATACCACAACTACGATGTGCTTCAAGAGGGGTATTAATAATCACATTCTTTGTTCCTCTAAGTGGATCGGACCAATATCGTTGTAAAAATCTCAACCGCTGTTCTTTTCTCTCCAGTCCTATCATATCCAGATAGTCCATGGCGTCATTTATGGTAAGATCTGTATGTACCGGATGGGTACCAATATGGTTCAATCTTCCAATATCATCCTCCTCCCGGTGATGTTCTGCCATTAGTGGCCATATCTTTGAGATATTCTTTTTAGATACAAAAAGAAGTCCGGCTCCAAGAGGGGTACTAAGCCATTTATGAAGACTGGAGCCATAATAATCACATTGTAGTTCGGAAATATTTACTTTGATATGTCCAACACAATGTGCTCCATCTACCATTACCTCCACTCCGTGTCTATGAGCCATATCGCAAATCTTACGTATTGGCATTATATGACCGGTAATATTCACCATATGACATACCATCAGTAATTTCGTTCTGGGCGTGATCTGGGATTCGTATAAGGCCACTAATTCTTCATCAGATTTTGGATGGTTAGGAATTGAAACGGTTTTATTTACTACTCCATGTCGTTTTGCGATAAGTTTAAAATGCTCGCGCATAGCACCGTAGTCCTGCACGGCAAAAATGGCTTCATCTCCTGCTTTCCAGGGATAGCCGCCTATGATCATATCCAGGGATTCTGTGGTGTTTCGGGTAATGATCAATTCATCGGAATTACATCCTACCAGGTCAGCTAAGCGATTTGCTATTCGTCTTTTATTGTCCCATTGCACTGTCCGCATATAATAGGACCCCTCATAATTCACCTGTTCTATATGCTTATGAAATTTCTCTATGGTAGGTATCGGAGCAATATTATAATACCCATTTTCCAGGTTAATATAATCTGGTTTCAGTGCATAATCTACCCTTATGCGTTGCCAAAACTCATCTTCATTACTCACATCATAAGATGCAGTAGACTTAGGTGTTCCCGCGGTAAGCTGATATGGTAAAAAGGGCGTAATTACTGCTGCCTGCCCTATTTTGCGTAAAAAAGATCGTTTGTCCATTTGGTTGAGATTGAACTACAAGATAAAAAATAGATCCCTTATATGTCTTTTCAAATTGTATATTTAATGATTAAACTATTCTAATAACTGCCAAAATAGAACCATGCCTTTAGTAATTGTCATTATCGGGATCCTTATATTATTTTTTCTGATCGCCCGATGCAAACTCAACCCTTTTATAACATTTATCCTGGTTTCCTTGTTCGTTGGTATTGCTGAGGGAATGGATCTGGAAACAGTTGTAGCCTCTATTGAAAATGGAATCGGAAATACCCTGGGATTTCTTGTGATGATCCTTGGCCTGGGGGCCATGCTTGGCAAACTGGTTGCTGATAGTGGTGCCGCGCAACGAATAACTTCCAAATTGGTAGAACGGTTTGGCCGGAAGTATATCCAATGGGCTGCTGTCCTTACAGGGTTTATTGTGGGAATCCCCTTATTCTATTCTGTTGGATTTGTCATTTTAGTACCCTTAGTTTTTACCGTGGCTGCAGCAACAGGTCTGCCCCTTCTATATGTTGGCCTGCCTATGCTCGCCTCTCTTTCCGTTACTCATGGTTACCTTCCACCCCATCCTGCGCCAACGGCTATTACGGTAATGTTTAATGCTGATATGGGCAAAACCCTGATCTATGGAATCATTGTGGCAATACCTGCGATCATCATTGCAGGACCATTATTTTCCCGCACTTTAAAAAATATTAATGCCACTCCACTGAAGGAATTTGTTAATCCGAGAATTCTAACAGATGAAGAAATGCCAAGTATGCGAATTAGCATATTAACTGCTTTATTACCTATTATACTCATTGCTGTAGCAACCTTGGCTGATCTTTTATTTCCAGAGGATTATCTGTTTAAAGATATCATCGCCTTTTTAGGAAATCCTGTAATAGCCATGCTTATTTCTGTATTAGTGGCCATCTATACCCTGGGTTTAAGAAGAGGAAAAAAAATGACCGAGGTGATGACTTCTGTAGGTGATTCCATCTCTGGAATTACGATGGTACTATTAATTATTGCCGGAGCCGGAGCCTTAAAACAGGTGTTAATAGATAGTGGTGTTAGCCAGTATATCGCAGACCTACTCAAAGATTCTACCTTATCCCCCTTATTTTTAGCCTGGCTTATTGCTACTGTGATCAGGGTTTGTGTGGGATCGGCAACTGTGGCCGGACTTACAGCTGCAGGCATTGTCTTACCCTTAATTGAAGCAACCGGAGTAAGTCCTGAACTGATGGTTCTCGCCATAGGTTCCGGCAGTTTAATGCTTTCCCATGTGAACGACAGCGGATTTTGGTTGTTCAAAGAGTATTTTAACCTGTCTGTAAAAGATACTTTAAGAAGCTGGACACTCATGGAAACTACCGTTGGAGTTGTGGGCCTTTTTGGAATTTTAATTTTAAACCAATTTATATAACTCTAGCTATGGATAAAACTCCTTCACAACGACTTAAAGAACTTGGATTGATTTTACCTCCGGCTCCACCGCCGGCCGGCGTGTATAAACCTGTCTTGGTAATAGATAAATTTCTCTATGTTTCCGGGCAGGGTCCTATGCAAAATGACGGCACTTATATCACCGGAAGAGTAGGAGATGATATGAGCCT
>CBDUON010000040.1:0-16929 GCA_965368835.1 uncultured Eudoraea sp.
TCTCCAGGGTGGTGATGTTGATCTTTATCTGGGTACTATTAAATAAAAAGAAGAAATTTCAATTTTATGTTACCGGGTTTAATTTTAAAAAACTGGAACGAAAAGTAATGAAGAAGATCATTGATCTGGGTTTTCCTTCCGCCCTTCAAATGTTTTTTGAAGTAGCTATTTTTACGGCTGCCATATGGTTAAGTGGGGTTTTAGGTAAAAATTCGCAGGCAGCAAATCAGATCGCCCTAAACCTAAGCAGCATGACCTTTATGTTTGGGATGGGGCTGGGAGTGGCAGCCATGATACGGGTAGGCAATCAAAAAGGATTAAGGAATTTTAGCGAATTGAGGCGAATTGCCCAGTCTATTTTCTTTCTTACCTTATTAGTGGAAATTGGTTTTGCAGCCCTTTTCCTGCTCTGCAGGTTTTGGTTCCCCACCATCTATTTAGATGTGGACGACCTCGGTAACCAGGCAGATAATATGGAAGTTATTGCCATAGCAGCAGAATTACTATTGGTAGCAGCTTTCTTTCAGATCTCTGACGGATTACAAGTAGTGATACTGGGAGCCTTGCGAGGACTGCAGGATGTAAAAATACCCACTGCAATTACCTTTATTGCTTACTGGATGATCGCCTTTCCTGTTAGTTATTACCTCGGTTTACATACTGAATTAAAAAGTACAGGAATCTGGATAGGCCTGCTCGCCGGACTCACAGCTTCGGCGATTATGTTGTATCTTCGATTTAATTATTTAACAAAGAAATTAGCCTTAGATGCTGCTGTAAAAAGGCCGTAACTATGCTCACAAATACAACTTATGGACCTACCTAAATTTTTAATGGGCGACAATACGGATCATCCTACTGCCATATTTGTAATCCACACGGAATACCCTCGCTTTGTGATCAATCTGGAAAATGATGAGGTAGAATGGCTGGAAGAGTTTACTCAAGATGATGAAAAGGAACTTACTGCTGAATCCAGGGATCTTATTGAGGCAGCCAATAAATTTTATGACAGGGAAATAGCACGATACGATACCTAATATGTTGGAAGAACTCCTCCACTTAGACCAAGAGGTTTTTGTGTTTCTGAACAATCTGGGATCTCCCACATGGGATGGTTTCTGGATGTTTATGACCAACAAATGGAGTTCAATTCCCCTTTATGTACTCTTATTGATACTGGCGTACCGATCCCTGGGATTAAAAAAGACCTTAGTACTCCTGGCAAGTATTGCTTTACTGATCACCGTAAGTGATCAACTTTCTAACTTTTTTAAAATTGGAGTGGGGAGACTCAGGCCTTGTTATGACCCGGATCTTTCCGGACTCATTAGACTGGTAAAAGGCTCTTGCGGAGGGAAGTTTGGATATTTCTCTGCCCATGCCGCCAATTCTTTTGCCATCGCCATATTCTTTGCACATTTTTTCAGGAAATCCTACAGCTTTCTTGCTTGGATCCTTATTGTGTGGGCGTTTGTAGTATCCTATAGCCGAATCTACGTAGGGGTTCATTTTCCGCTCGATGTACTTTCGGGTGCCATAGCAGGCTCATTTTTAGGTTGGCTATTCTACCGCTTATTTATCTTAACCCTTAACAGGTTTCAACTATGATATCAACCGTCCGATACTGGAGTTTGATATTGCTGATCTTGCTGGTCTATCTGGCAGGGATGTTTGTGACACTTTTTGAGAACGATTCTGCTCAATTTGCCGTCATGGCAATGCGCATGGTACAGGAGAATGATTTCCTCAGTCTTTTTAAAGGCCCTGAGGAATACTTAGACAAGCCACATATGCATTACTGGCTGGCTGCCATTTTTTATAAGATCTTTGGAATAAATGAATGGGCCTACCGTATCCCGGCCATACTTGCTTCCCTTTTAGGTGCCTATAGCACTTTTGGCCTGGGAAAACTCCTTTATAATAACAACGTTGGGAAACTGGCGGCACTTATATTCCTATCGGCACAAACCATTGTGCTTTCTAACATTGACGTACGAACGGATGCCGTTCTTACCGGCTTCACCGTTTTTGCCATCTGGCAATTAGCAGTTTACATTGAAAAAGAGAGCTTAGGATCATTGATCTTAGGGGCTTTTGGTGCTGGAATAGCATTTTCAACCAAAGGGCAGATCGCCTTACTCGTCATAGGACTCCCATTACTATGCCATATAGGGTATACAGGAAAGTGGAAGGTCTTGTTACATTGGAAAGTGATCGTGGCTCTGGCGGTCTTTGCATTGACCATCAGTCCAATGCTCTATGCTTACTATCAGCAATTTGATCTTCATCCTGAAAAGGTTATCAGGGGAAAGGGCAACCGCAGTGGTCTGTTTTTTATATTTTGGGAACAGAGCTTTGAAAGATTAAGTGGAGAAGGGGTAGGGAGGAACAGCAGCGATTATTTCTTTTTCTTTCACACTTTTCTTTGGGTATTTCTACCTTGGACCATCATTGGGATTGCGGCCTATTATAATCAATTACAATCCTTGGTTAAGGTACATTTCAGGAGGAATACAAAATACGAGTTGCTTACAGTGGGAGGAATAAGCCTTCTGTTTATTATAATAAGTTTTGCCCAGTTTAAATTACCACATTACCTGAATATTCTTATTCCCTTGTTTTCCGTTTTGGCCGCAGCCTATCTGGTATCGCTTAAAAAGAAGGGAAGGACCAAAGCACTCAATCTGATTCTGGCCGGACAATATGTTGTTTTGGGCCTTGTATTTATGGTCACGGCCCTGATCTGTTTTTATGTCTTTGAATGGGATTCCTGGCTGGCTTACCTTCCTCTCTTTATTGGGTATGGGGTAGTTGCTTATTTTGTGGTAAAAAAAGAAGCTCCTTATGTTCGAATTATCACTATTTCAGTGTTAGCTTCCGTACTGTTGAATGGGGTTTTAAATCTTCATTTCTACCCGGAATTATTAAACTATCAGGGCGGTTCTAATATGGCTGTCATTGTAAAAGAACATGAGATACCTGTTGATAGAATCTATAAATTATCCGAACGTCATACCTGGGCCTTGGATTTCTACAATCAACATCCGGTTAAAATATCTACCGCAAATGAGATTCGATCCTTAGAAGATGTCTGGATTTATTCCACTGAGGACGAACTATCTGATTTACATAAGGCAGGAATTGAATGGGACACGGAATATGAAGTAGATCAATTCAGGATCACTCGACTTCAAGGAAAATTTTTAAACCCAACAACACGTCCTTCAGTTGTAAACAAGATGTATCTCTTACACATCAAATAAGGATTATTGTCTAAGGTTTTGTGTTCAGGCTTGGTTTCTTAAAATGATACCAAATTCCCAGCAAGGAAACAAAGGCCGTGATCAGGAAAAAGAGCATGCTAATACCCACAGACCGGTCTTCCTCCAGGCCTAACCAAAGCGCCCCATACAGGAATACAAGTTCTCTGCTCCCAATACCACCAATGGTCAATGGGAGTACTGAAACAATGGAAGATATCAGGAAGATAAATAGATATTCTAGGGTAGATACCTGAATGTTCAGCGCTTGTAAGATCAATAAAACACATCCCAGTTGTGCCAGCTGAACCAAAGCAGATAAGACGTTAGAACGCCAAAAAATGGGCAGTATATAGGTAAAAAATCTTTTCTGCAATCCCCAAAAAACCAGGATACTCAAGGGAATACAAAGTCCTATTAGCCAGCTAAATGGAAGCAGTTCAGGGACTTCTAATGTCATTCCAAGAATACAGGCAAAAACAAATAGCAGCAAGAGTCCGCTAAGTCGATCCAGAAGGAGCACCGCCACTACCTTCTTTGTAGGTACTTCAAAATGCTGTTTAAGATAATACCCTTTATAGGCATCGCCACCAATACCTCCGGGCAGGAAGAGGTTATAAAACATACCAAGAAGCGATAATTTGAGGTTACTTTTTTGAGTCAATGGAACCCCAATTTCATGAAAATAAAGGTTGAGCCTAAAAGCTGCTATGATCTTGGAAATAACAAAAAGCAACAAGGCGCCAAAAACATAATAGGGCTGCGACTTTTTAACGATGGTAAGCACCTCTGAAAAGGGGATTTTTGTAAATATAAAATAGAGCAGGGCCGCACTTATGGCTACTTTCAGGAGGGTGATCCCCTTTTTACGAAGGCTTTCCACCTATGTTTATATTTTTAATCCTGTAAGGTCGTTTGTTTTGGGATTCGTAATAGGTTCGGATCAGGAGTTCCATAACGATCCCTATAGTAAAGAGTTGAATTCCTCCCAGGATAAACATCATCCCAAAAATAAGTAGCGGTCTGTTCCCTATATCTTCTCCCATACCCAATTTTAAGATCAGCAGGTAAAAGTTTATCAGAACGCCCAGCATAATTAATAGCACCCCAAGGATCCCAAATAAGTGTATGGGGCGTTGAAAGTATTTGCGAATAAACAATAAGAGCATCATATCTGCCACCACCTTAAATACACGTTCCAAACCGTATTTGGACACTCCGGCATGCCGGGCATGATGTTTTACGGGCACTTGTTTTATCTGAGCCCCTTCTAAAAAGGCAAGTAATGTTATAAAGCGATGCATCTCCCCATAAAGATTGAGGTCTTTGGCAATGTCTTTGGTGAAGACCTTTAAGGCACATCCATTATCCTTGATATCTAGTTTGGTGACCCGTCTTACCAGGAAATTAGCAATCTTGGAAGGGATTTTCTTTACCAGTGAATCTTTTCGTTTCTGCCTGATCCCGGTTACCACATCGTATTCTCCATCCAATGCATAACTGAGCATCTGTGGAATGTCGCTTGGATCGTTTTGCAGATCTCCGTCCATGGTGATGATGTATTCTCCCTGGGCATAATCTATCCCGGCAGCCAGGGCAAGGCTTTGCCCGTAATTCTTTTTAAGTGCCAACAAATGTACTTTCGGATCTTTTAACTCCTTGATCACCGATCTGGTTTTATCCTTGGAAAAGTCGTCTATATAAATGATCTGATAGGTATACCCTTCGAGGCTTTCATGGATCTTTTGAGTAAGCAGTGCAACGTTTTCCTCTTCATTATAAAGAGGGACCACAATAGATAGGAGTGCCTGTGTATTAGGGTTCATGAAAGCTGGTTGTTTGCTGGCAAATTTAGGTTTTTTATTTAAGACCTTTTGCATACAGTTCCAGAAGCTTTTCTGCAGCTCTGAAAGGAGAAATGGTATTATTTTCCACCTCTTTTTGCAGTGGGTTCATTGCTTTTATTACGGCTTTCTGACCGAAGAACTGACGTTTTAAAAGGCTTTCAACCGTTTGATGGAACCAATAGGTGTTTTGAGATTTTCTTTTGTTATTAAAATAGCCACCAGCCTTGTTTATACGTTGGTATTCGCTGATCATTTCCCAGATCTCCGGAATCCCGGCACCGGTAATAGAGGAACAGGTACGTACTTTTGGGGCCCAATCGTTCTCTTTAGGAGGATAGAGGTGCAGTGCCCTTTCAAACTCAGACCTGGCCCTTTCTGCCCGTTTAATATTGTCTCCTTCGGCTTTATTGATAACGATGGCATCTGCCATTTCCATAATGCCCCGTTTAATTCCCTGCAGTTCGTCACCGGCCCCTGTAAGTTTCAACAAGAGGAAGAAATCGACCATAGAATGTACGGCGGTTTCGCTCTGACCCACTCCTACGGTCTCAACCAGAATAATGTCATAACCGGCAGCCTCACAGAGAATAATGCTTTCCCTGGTTTTTCTGGCTACTCCACCTAAGGACTCCCCGGAAGGCGAGGGTCTAATAAAAGCATTGGGATCTTTTACCAGTTGTGGCATTCTGGTTTTATCTCCCAAAATACTCCCTTTACTCAGGGTGCTGCTGGGATCTACAGCTAATACAGCCACCTTCATACCCATCTTAGTGAGCATAGTTCCAAAACTCTCTATAAAAGTGCTTTTCCCTACACCGGGTACTCCGGTAATTCCAATGCGAAGGGTATCGTGGGTTTTTGAAAGACATTTCTCAATGATCTCATAGGCTTTTTCCTGATGGGCCGCTTGTGTACTTTCCACCAGGGTTATGGCCCTGGCCAGAAGTGCCTGATCTCCTTTTAAGATGCCTGTTATAAGATCAGGAACAGAGGGCATTTGCGCCCGTTGTTTCTTTACAAAAGAGGCGCTCTTATCACCTATGTTCTTTTCTACCCCCAATTATTATTTATTAATAGGGACCTTTACTTTAGTAGTATCCCAATACAGAGTTAAATACAATTGATCTTCATTTTCGAAAGCGATCGTAAAACTTTCCTCAGATTGTGGCAATACCATAGGGGGTACTTGTACTTCCAGGAAATCTTCATCTGGATTTCTCAATGGAACAGTATTTCCGTTACTATCATAGGTAGTTCCCCAATCCGGTATTTCTTTATTCAATATTACGGACCATTTGTCTTTACGCGGTATGGTCCATAAAGAATAGCTTCCGGCAGGCAGTGTATTACCCATTACGGTAATATCTGTAGCAGTAACAAAAACAGTTGGTTTGTTAGCGCCCGTTCGCCAAACTTTGTCATAAGGAACAAGTTCCCCAAAAATAACCCTTCCTCTTTTAGATGGACTGCTGTATGTCACTGATAATGACAAATCATTTTGCGTGTAAATTGCAGTTTTTTCAGGGCTCTTCCTTAATACATTTTGTACAAAGGGCATACTTTTCAAAATGGGTACGCCCACAAAATAAAAAAGCAATGCGAGTACGATTAATATTGCTGAGATCCATATCCATTTTTTCATAAATACGATGATTTTAATTTATGATAGCTAATAGTTTTTTATTACCTCAAATCTATTTAGTAATAGGCACCTGTACCTTGGTAGTATCCCAGGCAAATGTCAGGAATAGCCCATTATCCTCCTCAAAACTGATCGAAAAGCTCTCCTGACTCTGAGCCATCTTTATGACAGGTACTTCAACTTGCAAAACATCTGTTTCGGGGTTCCAGGTAGCATCTGCTCCTGCGCTGCTTAGAGTTGCACCCCAATCCGGGATCTCACTGTTAAAGATCACCGTCCAGTTGCTTTTATTTGGTTTTGTCCAAAGCGAATAATTACCAGCCGGCAAAGCTTTCCCCATAACCATAATATCTGTTTTGGTCTCAAAACGAGTAGGCTCATTGGCCCCGGTACGCCAAACTTTGTCGTAAGGAACGAGTTCTCCAAAGATCACCCGGTCTTTTTTGGATGGACTACTGTAATTTACCAGGAGGTCATACCCACCCTGTGTATAGGTTGTTGTTGTCTCCGGACTATTTTTTTTGGTTTGGGTTTTTAAGAATGGCATAGCTACAAAATAAAATAGTAGAGCCAAAACGGCCAGTATGCCAACGATCCATTTTAATGTTTTCATAATGATATAGGTTATTATTAATTGAGTTCTAAGGTACTAAATCGAATGTAAAAAAAGTTTCATTGACATAGGTTTCTCCGGGAAGTAGCAAAGCGGAGGGGAAAGTGGGCTGATTTGGCGCATCCGGATAATTTTGTGTTTCAAAACAAATGGCCGCCATGTCTTCCGGGGTATAGACCACTAAGGCCGGTTGATTAGAGCGTACGCTCAATTGTATTCCTGATACTAAAGAACGAGCCGTTGCCAACGATTTTTTTGTGGGGTCTGCTACATAGGTAGTGTCTAATCTAATATTTCCCAACTTTTTGGGTTGTCTAAAGTCGAATTTGGTATTTTCCACAAGCTCTATGCTTCCTGTAGGGAGCAATTTTTCGTCGGTATCGACAATTTTTTCGCTTCTAATCTGTAACACAATATCATCTAAGGAAGCTGCCTCATCCAATGTAAAATAAGTATGATTGGTCAAATTCACTATGGTGGGCCGGTCTGTAATTGCTGTATGTAACACTTTAAGAGTATTCCCCAGAAGCTGATAGGTCACCGAAACGGTTAAATTACCCGGGTAGCCTTCTTCCAGATGTGGACTTATGTATTGGTAGGTAACAAAGGGATCTGGAGCCTCAGAATGATCCTTTAGTTTCCAAAACCTTTGCCCAAGACCTTGTTGGCCACCATGGAGATGTACCCCATCTTCCTCAAAGATCGGATAGGTAGTCTCGCCAATGCGAAAATGACCTTGCGAAATCCTGCCGGCAAATCTTCCGACACATGCTCCTAAAAACCGATGGTCCTTCAAATAGTCCTCCGGTGCTTCAAATCCGACAGCGCAATTGTGTTGCCTGCCGTTTTTATCAGGGATGAGAATTTTTTGGATGATGGCCCCGTAGTCTAAGGTAGTAAGGCCAATAAGACCATTATTTATAGTAACTTGTTGCAAGTAATCTGCTTAAAATTTCCCTAAATGTAGGATATTTTGCAACATCCCCTTTTTTATTTCGTCTTTTAAGCAGCAACAACAAAACCAACGTTGGAAACTAACCACATGTTTCGTATTGATCTGGTAGAGCGCTGTAAGCAGCACGACCGAAAAGCACAACTGAGCTTGTACAAGCAGTATTGTGATGGGATGTTCTGTGTAGCCATGAGATTTGTGAACAACCGTGATGATGCAGAAGATATATTGCAGGAAGCCTTTATAAAGGCGTTTCAAAAGCTTCATCAGTTTAAGGGCGATGTAACCTTTGGGGCCTGGTTAAAACGCATCGTGATCAATAAGAGCATCGATTTTTTAAAAGCAAGGAAAGAGCGAGCAGTAGAAATAGAAGAGAACACGCTGCAGATCGTAGAAGATCAGGATTGGACGGTTGAAGGAGAGGTTTCTATGGAAGAAGTAAAAACTGCGATGACAAAATTGCCCGATAAATACCAGTATGTATTACAACTATACCTGCTGGAAGGATATGACCACGAGGAGATCGCACAAATTCTGGGACTATCTAATACGGCAAGCAGAACAAGATTATTAAGAGGAAAAGGCTTTTTAAGGGCCATTTTAACACAAAAACATCATGGGACAGGATCTTAGAGAATTATTTAAAGCAGAACGTACTAAGAAGTACGCACTGAAAGAAGGTCACGAAGCACGTTTTTCAAAACGCCTGGAGGAGGTATTCCCGGAACCTAAAAGATCACGGTTCTACCTTTTTAGCATTGCAGCTTCCGTAGTGGTATTGGTAGGTCTTGGGTATGTTTTCTTCCAAAATACAGCAACGGAAGATCCCACAAAAACCGTAGTGATCCCAAATAAGCAGGAGGTCTCGGGAATCTCGCTGGGGGACGTTTCACCAGATCTAAAACTTGTGGAAACGTATTACGTAAACTCTATCAATTTGGAATTAGCAAGCCTGGAAATGTCGCCGGATAACAAAGTAGTGGTAGACGATTTTATGGACAGGCTGTCAGAGTTGAATAAGGAATACAAATCACTAAACAACGAATTAAATGAGGTGGGCCCTAATGAACAAACCATAGGTGCCCTTATTAAGAATTTACAATTGCGCTTACAGTTATTATTGAAATTAAAAGAAAAATTACATCAATTAAAATCATCAGAAAATGAAACAGTTTCTAACAACAATGCCTAGGATATTTATTCTGGGAATGCTCTTAATGAGTGTACACATGGTTGCTCAAAAGCAAACCAAAACCTATAATGAAAAATTCACTGTAGGAACAGAGGCCGTACTCGATATTAATACGAGCTATGCAGACATTCAATTTGAGACCTGGGATAAGAACGAGGTGTCCGTTGAGGCAAGTATAGAACTCGATGGGGCCACAAAAGAAGAAGCGGAGGCCTATTTTAAAAATTCGGGTATCAAGATCCTTGGGAACAGTAACACCATTGAAATTAGGACCTATGGCAATAACAACTGGTCTATGAGAACACCATTATGGCCGCCGGATCCTGCTAACCCTATGCCCAGAATGGCCCCTTTCCCTGAAATGGAAGGCCTGTTTATGGACCTTCAAATTCCTGAAATGCCTCCCATGCCGGAAATGCCACCTATGCCTCCTATTCCCAATGTCAATTTTGATTATGAGGCCTATCAAAAGGATGGGGAGAAATATTTAAAGAAGTGGAAAAAGGAATTCAATAAGAATTTTGACAAAGAGTACCAGGAGGAAATGGAAGCCTGGGGGCACGAATTTGCTGCCCGTGCTGAGGCCAAGCGAGATCTGATGCAAGAACGCAGAGAGGCCATGGAAGAGCAGCGCGAAGAAATGATGGAGCAACGAGAGGAAATGCGCGAGCAATCCATGAAGATGAGAGAGCAGGCTCAAGAAGAGCGTAGAAGAGCTATGGAAGATGCTAAGGAAGCCAGGCAAAAGGCCCTCTTTGAAATGCGGGATACAGATGCACCCAATATCTTTTTTCACTCCAAGGATGGGGAGTCCAAAAATTATAAGATAAAGAAGACCATCAAAATTAAAATGCCAAAGTCGGCTACCTTAAAGATGAATGTTCGTCACGGACAGGTAAAATTGGCAGCCAACACTAAGAATATAAATGCAAAACTGGCTTATGCAAGTTTGCAGGCTACTACTATTGAGGGAGACAGGACGCAGATCAACGCGTCCTATTCCCCAGTAAAAGTGGCTCAATGGAAGTACGGCAATTTAAACACCAGTTTTTCGGATGCAATAGAACTGGATGTGGTCACTCAATTATCACTTACTACCACCTCTTCAGAGGTGGTCATAAATAAAGTCCTAAAGAGCCTTATGGGTAAGAACGATCTGGGTTTACTAACTATCAAGGCTGTAGATCCCAACTTTTCGAAAATAGATATCAGGGTTCAGAATGGAGAGCTGCAATGTGTAATGCCTTCAACGCCATTTTCGGTCACGGCAAAGAACACCCGATCAGAATTTAGCTATCCCGCCTCCTGGACACTTAGCAGTAATAAAAGCGGGCAGGAAGTTATTCACACTGGCTATTCACAAAAAGGAAGTACCTCAAAGATCTTTACCTTAAACAGTGCTTATAGCAATATTGTGCTTAAATAGTTTTACTCTTCCAATACCAGGGTGCCAAAGATATCGGCATTGATCCATCCCTGATTCTTATCCTCTCCCGGAACAAAGACAGATCCAATAAAATTTTCCCGTTCCTTACTGCCATCGTTATCGCAATAAGCAAGGGCAAAGCCTACCTTCTTACCTTGCATTAGAGGTGCCGGAACATTCACGCCGTCATCCTTGTATTGATCGTTGTAAAGCCTGATGGCCATTTCCCAGGTGGTGAGTTTCCCTGTGGTAGAGCGGGCAGATTGTATGTGATCGTTGTAGAGTCTGGGCTGTCTGTCTGGTGCCAGATCTACTACATTTCCGTCTAATGCTATATGATACGCAAAGGCATTGTGGCTAAACTGGTGGAGGCCACCAGAATTATCCTCATCCAGAAATACTTCTACACAATCATCATCCCACCATAATTTCAGGGGTTCCTTATGGGCATCATATAGGGTATCATCCATAATTTCTACAAGCAGATAGAGATAATCATCATCCCAACTCAGTTTATACCTTCCGTTAAAATCCTGAAAACTATATGCTTCACCTAACCAGTTCTGGTCTAGTGGATGCCAGGTTGCCAGGTTCCAGCAATTTTCGGTAGCTTTTCCGTCAAGGGTAGGAGGGTCTGTTGCTTTTTTGACTACCAGAATTTGATGGTCTTCTTTTTCTTTTCTGCCGCCACAGGCAACAACACAGACCAAAGCGCAAAGTAAGATCGCATATTTCATAAGGTTCATTTAAAGAGCTCTATGGTGAAAGGGAATGCATAGGCAAACGGGGTTAGGAAGCCCATTGGCATTTCGTTCGTCATAGATCTGGGGTTACTATGGTCTTTGAAAGATACAAATTCCTCAGTATTTGTATCCTTTTTAGTACAAATTTCGATGGAGTACCTAAAGTGTTCCTTTCTATTTTTAGCAAGAAGACCTCTGGGGGCCAGCTATAAAAAAACCGATTCGCAGGAATCGGTTTGGATTGATTTTTTACAAGGACCTAGTGTGCATCTTTCTTCAGATAGTCTGGAAAGTTTTTCTTAAACCGGTTTAATCTTGGAACAGAGACATTGGTTATATAGGGATTGTCCGGGTGTTTCCTTTCGTAATCCTGATGGTATTCCTCGGCCTTCCAAAAGGTGGTAAAGGGCATTACTTCCGTAACAATTGGCTGGTCGTAGACCTTACTGTCATCCAACGCCTTTATATATCCTTCAATGATCTTCTTTTGTTCGTCATTCTTGTAAAAGGCTATGGAACGGTATTGCGGACCCCGGTCTGGCCCCTGCCGGTTGAGGGTAGTGGGATCGTGCGAGCCAAAAAATACCTGTACCAGTTCAAAAAAGGAAACTTCTTTTGGGTCGTAATAAACCTCTATAGCCTCTGCATGTGTAGTTTTTCCATAGCTAACCTCTTCGTAGGTTGGATTTTCTTCGGCTCCGCCAGCATAGCCGGAAACAGCCTCTTTTACACCTTTTACGCTCTCAAAAATGGCCTCTACACACCAGAAACATCCACTGGCAAAATAGGCAGTTTCGTATTGCTGTAGCTCGGCTTCACTCAGTTTTTCTGTCTGAGCCATGGGTTTACTGACATCTTCGGGAGTTTTGGTCTTCGACTGGCAACTTATGGTTACCAGGGATAGGACTGCAATTAAGGTGGCTTGTAATACTTTCATCATTTTTTGCGCATTAGAGGGCAAAAGGTATAAATACTTTCTAAAAAAGGGGTTAAAACGGTGTTAATTATGCCTTTGGCTTCCTCATTCTGAACTCCTATCTTTCAGGAAGAATTAAAACAGCCTTGAAAAGCCTTATAGAAACCCTTAGTAAAATTAAACCTGTACAGGTATTAGACCCGGCCATTACTGCAGTTGACTACACGCCCATAGATCTTTCAGTCTCCAATCATGATTTAAAAGGAATGGACCTTGGCGATCCGGATGCCTGCCAGGAATATATAGATCTTGTTTTGGCGAAGAAGAATGCCCAGGTAGCCTATGGCGGGTATTTGGAGCAACGCAATTTATACAGTGGCAATGCTAATTTTGAATCTCAGGAAGAACGGAGGGATATTCATTTGGGAATCGACTTTTGGGCGCCTGCCGGTACCAGGGTGATGGTGCCGCTAAAAGGTACTATCCACAGTTTTCAGAATAATGCGTTAAAAGGGGATTATGGCCCTACCATTATCCTAACCCACAACATAGGAGATACTACCTTCCATACCCTCTATGGACATTTGTCCCTGGAATCGCTGCATGAACTGTACGTTGGGAAGGGTTTTGAGCAGGGAGAGCCTCTGGCAACCCTGGGAACACCTACTATCAATGTAAATTATGCCCCACACCTGCATTTTCAGCTGATCCTGGAAATGGAAGGGAAGGAGGGGGATTACCCGGGAGTATGCAGGGCGTCTGATCTTGCTTTTTACCAACTAAATTGCCCAAACCCGAATATTCTGCTTAGGATGTAAAGTGATTGTTCCGATTATCGACCTCTTTTTTCGGTAAGCGGTTTTGGGGGTTGTGTACGTTCACCGATGTTTTTTTGCACTTTACCCAAGTTCTTGCCAGATACCGAAAAATAAGGGTTTTTCAGCGAACGGCAACCGGGTGAGAGGTACATCGGTGCGTTTTATATATATAAAACGCAAGACATGAAAACGCTACTAACAATCATCTTTATCTTCTTTATCAGCTTCGCAGCTCAGGCTCAGGAAAACACTGCTGAGGTAAAAACAGAAACTGCCAAGAAAGAGATCGTTACTGAAACTGCTACTGAGAATAGCGTTGCTCGTCTTTATCGTTTTAAGAATAGCAGAATCAAAAAGGAATTGTCTTTTAAGACTTCTAAGAACACTGCTAAATTGGCGTAAGTTTTTAAAAGGTCTGCTTCCCTCCAATCGCCCAAGTATTAAACATACCCCTTTATCAATGCTGTTTCCCTAAAGTCTAATTCTACTTTATAAGTTGATTGCTATTCTAAATTGTAATGGCAGTTTTACTAGAATCGTTCCAACTCCTCTGCAAGGTGTTTTAGAACTGTTTGCTGTTGTGTTTGTAATTTTTGGGCGGTTTTAAGTACAGTTTCCATATCGAGCATCCTGTTTGCCACCATACTTTCAAAACGTACATCTGATAACAATTGCCGAGTTTCTATCTTAAAATCGCTTTCCACATCACTGTATCCTGGAAAATTAACCATCACTCTTTTAATGGGGTACTTGTCCATGACATATGGAAGAATAATATCATAGACCTGCTTTTCATTAAGTTCCATCCATTTGCTATACTGTTCGTAGGTCTGGGAATTAGCCGCCAGGGCATAGTTGAGATTTCTGTTGGAAATCAGGGAAATCTTCCCCGAGTTTGAAATGGAGTTCATAATATCCTCTGCCAAGACATATTCTGGCAGGTTGCCCAGATTATATATAAATACATCAAAATCGGAATCGTCCATAGCCTTGGGATTTCTTAAAAAATAGGGTAAGAACGCTTTAAGAGCTTTTAGTTGGGACTCTAATTTTTTAATTATAAAACCTAGTTGTTGCTGATTCTGTTCATATTCACTTTGTAGGTCCTGCAGTACCACTTTTTCCTTTTTTGTGTTCTGCTGAAGCTCATTCGCATTGTTTATAGCCAGGGCGATAAGGATACCTATCACTACCAGTACTATTTCTCCTATAGCATAGAGAATGTAGCGACTTACTTTATTCTCAGTGAGGAGGCGTTGGCGAATTTTTCGAAAGAAGGCTATCATAAATAGTAGTTTCTTGTAATTAACTCCTGCTCAATTTTGTCGATCAGACTTTTCAACTCCATCATTGTACCTATAAAAAATTCACGCCCACGTTTTCGCTGTCTTATGAGCATGCTCAGTATATTTTTAAATTCTTCACTTTGTTTTAAGGATTCAAAATCATTAGGCCTGGCCAGATATAAGGAGGAGGTATGCAGACGTCTTATGTGTTTGGCAACATAAGGACGCAACACAGCGTCATTCATACTCCATTCAGATTTATCGTAGTCGTTGATCATACTCATCAAATTTACCTCATAGACACGCACAATATCTTGTTTTATAGCCTCATTTTTAATAAGATCCAGGCCTTTGTTTTGCAGGGTTTGGTAAGAAGCATTGGTGATTGTTGGTGATGCCCAGAAAGTGAGTGCCCCAAAAGCCGTATCGAGCTTTACCTCATAGGGCAGGTCATTTTCGATGTAAAATTCAATGGAACTGTAAAAAGTTATGGTACTGTCATTGTACAATAGATCATTGTTAAAATCCGTATAGGTAGATCTTAAATTAGCTTGTATATCTGCCAGCAGGTTTACTTCTTCTTTCTGAAGCTTTCGTCCTTCATTCCAATTATTAACCTGCAGGGCCAACAAGATACCGATCATAACCAGCGCAATTTCCCCTATAGCATACAGCAAGTATTTGGCAACCTTATTATCTGTAATTAGTTGTTGACGAATCTTATGGAAAAATTTAATCATGGGGTATTTATTTCTTTCTTAATGAGCTCTTGTAATTTTACGGACATCTCCTTCATTTCCATCATTTGTGCATTCATGGTAGAGAACTCCAGGATGGTCATTACAAACCCGTTCTTTAGCTTGGTACTCTGTAGAAAGTCCTTAAAATAACTCTCCTTTAGCTGTATGTTCTTCCCCACTGATCCATTGCTTAATTTATATTGGAAATTGTTGACCATAGGATGCAGGTCCATCATCTCATACAGGGGTTTGTAGATAAGTTCCTCCGTGTCGAACCTGTAATGGTCTTCCTCACTCTTCATACGTTTATAGAGCGATTCAATGTCTAACAGCATATTCTTTATAGAATCATTGGAAATAAGTGCAAGGTTTCCGGAATTAAGGAGCTCCTGAAAAGTATTATTGCTTTGATAAAATTTTTGCCAGTTGTAGATAGGCACCCCAAGGGCATTAAACTCTTCTATATCTGCAATGGGTTTTCCTTCTATGTGTTCAATAATGGTATTTGCTGCCTCAATACACTGATTCCTGGTTTCAATATACCGGTCTAGTTCCTGGATATTAATGGCTAAGTCAGTGTTGATGTTTTTGAGGTAGTGTACTTCTTTGTCGCGGGTCTTGCGCAGATCATTCTGATTATTGATCTGAAGGGCAATGAGAATACCGATTACTACCAGTACGATCTCCCCAATGGCGTACAGTATGTATTTACTGACCTTATTATCGGTTACAAGGCGTTGACGGATACGTCTAAAGAATTTTATCATAGGGTTTGGTTGGTCTTTAAAAATAGGAATTTTCTTTGGGATAGTCATCTCTATAATTAGATGTAGTAGTAGAATTACTTGCTATTGTTTGAGAGGGTTACATCCTTCAATATCTTTGGTGTATGAAGCATTAAGTATCTTCCAATTTTCCTTGATCTCGGCTAAGGTAAAAATATCGATACCGCAATGTGAAAATTCTCCATTGATATAGAATTCATAGGGTACCCAGGCCAGGGCAATCCCGTTATGGACACTGATATCATAACTCAAAGGGATTTCATTAAAAATCACTTCAGGATCGAAGGTATCCGTATCATCCTTAAAGAACCGCATAAACAATTCCCGTTTTTCGGTGCTGTTATTAACTACCCATATCTGTCCTACGTCTAACAGCGTACTTTTATAAAGAACCGTATCCTGAGTATGAAGGGAGGTGAAGAAATCATCTATTACTTGAATAATGGCCTTTTTCTCTTCACTTTTAGAAGTATTGGCCGTTTTTTGCGCCACACTAATGAACGAAAATAACAAAGCTATGATTGTAAATCGAACGGTATTCATGCGAATGTTTCCATAAAAGTTACCTATTTCTATTCCAGCCCCCAAACCACTAAAATAGACCCCGAAAAAATCTGATCACTGGGGGTAAAGCCCTCAGACATGGCCGAAGCCACTTTTAAATTCATCATATCACTTTCTGCCCGTAACCCCGGGCTAAAGGAAT
>CBDUON010000041.1:0-16847 GCA_965368835.1 uncultured Eudoraea sp.
AAAACCATATTCTATTGACGCCCAATAAAATAATCACCAACGCTCAAAATCTTCAGGTCTTGTATGAAGACAATCATCTAATTGTGATCAACAAACGTGTAGGTGATATTGTTCAGGGTGATAAGACAGGTGATACTCCCCTCAGTGAACATGTAAAGCAATACATCAAGAAAAAATACGATAAACCCGGGCTGGTTTTTTTAGGTGTCACCCACAGATTAGACAGGCCTACCAGTGGTATCGTAGTATTTGCAAGGACATCAAAGTCGCTTAGCAGAATGAATAAGATGTTTGCTGAAAAAGCGACGGAAAAAATATACTGGGCCATTGTTAAAAACCAACCAAAAAAGGAAAAAGATACACTTATTCATTGGCTGAAGCGAAATCCAAAGCAGAATAAATCATATGCCTATCCCAAAGAAATTCCGGATAGTAAACGTGCCGAATTGGAGTATACCGTCATAAAGAAATTAGAGAATTATGTTCTTTTACAGATCTTGCTTAAAACAGGAAGGCATCATCAGATAAGAGCCCAGCTGGCAACGCTTGGCTCCCCTATTAAAGGCGACCTAAAGTACGGTTTTGACAGGAGTAATCCTGATGGAGGCATCCACCTTCACGCCAGAAAACTGAGCTTTGAACATCCTGTAAAAAAAGAAATGATATCCTTTACTGCCCCACCTCCGGCAGACGCACTTTGGGAGGCATGTCTTTGAATAGCAAACAACATTATCTGATACTGGCCAGGGCCTTTTCTCTAATTACCTGGGATACCGGTTTATTTTCCAGATGACTTTCCAGCCATGACAGTATATCTAAGTATAAGAAGGCTCTTTTCTCATAAGGATGATCTTCATACTTCTTAAGTCTGTCGTATAATTTTTGAAATTCAGCCCTCAGTTCATTGGGGTAAATAGATCCCAAACTTCTAAGAAATGTTATCATCTCCTTTTGAACGGCATGCAGATCGTTCATCTTTAATAGGAATTTGTATGTGCTTTTTAACTGAACTTCCAGGTGATAATCCATCCCCGCCTCATAATGTGCCACTAAGCTGAGTACTCTGGCGAAACACATAAGATCTTCCCTCATTTTAAGGTTTTTGTTAGTAATGATCTTTTTGAGGTAGGCAATACAGTTCTTATTATCTCCCACTCCAAAATACAAACAGGCTATTTTATAGTAAAAGATCATAATATGATGTTCGTCTATTCGGTCTCTGTGCTTGTTAATACCGTATTCTATGATCCGTACCAGATACAATCCCTTTTCAAATGTTCCCGTAAGAAAATGAAGATTCAGTTTGTTGGAGTTGATATATAAAAAACTCAGGGAGCTTATGTTATCATTAGAAGGAAAGTCCTTTTGAGTTACCGTTTTTTCCAAATTTGCAAGAACCAACTCAAATTGAGAGGCATATTTTACATAAAAAAGTGACTCCAGGAGATAATGATTTCCCTTTAGAAAAAACACCGGGTTTAATTGAATCATCTCCTTATACTCATAGAACAGATCTACCCACTTACTGGCGTATTTGTAACACGACAGAAAATCCTGTATTAAAAAACTATACCATAAATGCGCCTTGTACAACCAAAGTTTCTCGCGAAAACCAAGATCCTTCATTTTGTATTTGGGCAGATGCGATTCAAAGTACTTTTGTACCTTTTGAAGGTCATCATTACTTCGCACATAGCCCACCTTTAACATCATTCCGTATAACTGAAGGGAAAGATTAGACAGCTTACTGGTCATCACATTCTGCTCAGATAATTTCTTGGCTTGTAACGCAAGCTCATCTGCCCTGTCCGGAATACTTCTGGTAATATATTGGGTTTCTATGATTTTTTCCAGCTCTACAATCTCATAGGCAATATTCTTTTCTTCATTTTCAATGGCTGTCGACTTAACCTTATCCAAAATTTTGAGACTTTGTTTATAAAGCCCTTTCTGATACAGGATGGTTGCAAAGTCTAATTGCTCGCGGATTTGTACCCTGATGTTTTGATTTACCGGGTTTAAACGAAGGCTTACCAGGATCTGTTTGTAAAGGTGCGCTTTGAGGTTAGAGAGTTGCGCTTTCTTTACAATACCGCTAGCCAGTATGATCTTTTCCTCATACCGTTTTATCTTATCCAAAAGGTTGAATAATGCCAAAAATTTGGCATCTGTATTCACCCCTAATCTTCCCACATATAACTTGAATTGGCGTTTCTCCGATTTAGAAAGAGATTTCACCAGAACAAATAAGGCATCTTTATTGGCATTTGTCATCGTAAAATAGGATACTTATTGTACTGTATTTCAATGTGTTAACTAACTTAAAAAGTATATTAACGTTGTAAATGCCTCACAGTCATGAATTTGGTTCTAATTGGTTGTGATACATTCGTTAAGGTGACTAAAATTAAGTAATTATAATGAGCAAAGATAAAGTATACATTTTTGATACTACGCTGCGTGATGGTGAGCAAGTTCCGGGCTGTAAATTAGATACTAAACAGAAGTTGGTAATTGCGGAGAGACTAGATACCCTGGGGGTAGATATCATTGAAGCGGGTTTTCCTATTTCCAGTCCTGGTGATTTTAATTCAGTCAGTGAAATAGCCAAAGTAGTGAAGCACGCAACGGTTTGTGGACTAACCCGTTCTGTAAAAAAGGATATTGAGGTGGCCGCTGAGGCATTAAAACATGCCAAAAGACCACGTATACACACTGGGATCGGCACTTCGGATTCTCATATTAAGTACAAGTTTAACTCAACACGTGAAAAAATACTGGAACGGGCAGTAGAAGCCGTTCGGTATGCAAAGACCTTTGTTGAAGATGTTGAGTTCTACGCAGAAGATGCCGGGAGAACAGACAATGAATATTTGGCCAGGGTATGTGAGGAAGTGATAAAAGCAGGAGCCACTGTCTTAAATATTCCGGATACCACCGGGTATTGCTTACCAGAAGAATACGGGGCTAAAATGAAATACCTGCGAGAACATGTAAAAGATATAGATAAGGCTATTCTTTCCTGTCATTGCCATAACGATCTTGGCCTGGCAACAGCCAATTCCATATCTGGGGTAATCAACGGAGCCCGCCAGATAGAATGTACCATAAACGGTATAGGAGAACGAGCTGGGAATACTTCTCTGGAAGAGGTAGTGATGATCTTAAAACAACATCCTTATCTGAATCTAGACACCAGCATTAATAGTAAATTATTATACAGCACCAGTCTTATGGTCTCAGAAAAAATGGGAATGTTGGTGCAACCTAATAAGGCTATTGTTGGCTCTAACGCCTTTGCCCATAGCTCTGGTATACATCAGGATGGGGTTATTAAGCAAAGGGAGACCTATGAGATCATAGATCCAAAAGAAGTAGGCGTGGATCATTCCTCTATTGTGCTTACCGCACGCAGTGGTCGCGCTGCTTTGGCATACAGGGCCAAGAATATAGGATATGAACTAACCAAGGTGCAGTTAGATACTGTTTATGACCAATTCCTGAGATTTGCCGATAGAAAAAAGGAGATACTGGATGAGGATATTCATCAAATTATAGAAATGGCCAATATTAATATAGAAAGCGTAGCCTAACATGAAATTAAAAATTGCCTTATTAAACGGTGATGGAATTGGGCCCGAAGTAACCGCGCAGGCCGTTAAGTGCCTGCAGGCTGTTGAAGAAACTTTTGGACACGAATTTATTTTTACTGAAGCGAAGGTAGGAGCTGCTGCCATAGACGCAACCGGGGATCCTCTCCCGAAAGCCACCCTGGCATTGTGCAAAGAATCGGACGCCGTACTTTTCGGTTCCATAGGTCATCCTAAATATGACAATGATCCTAATGCCAGTGTAAGACCGGAACAAGGGTTGTTAAGACTGAGAAAGGAATTGGGCCTTTTTTGCAACATACGGCCTATAAAAGTGTTTCCCACCCTCATGGAGAAGTCTCCTTTAAAAAAGAAGATCATTGCCGGAACTGATTTTGTGATCTACCGGGAACTTACAGGAGGGATCTATTTTGGTGAAAAGTCAATTAGTGAAGATGGCACCTCTGCTACAGACAGCTGTACCTATACTGAACATGAAGTAAGTCAAATTGCGCATTTAGCCTTTAAAGCCGCTAAAAACAGACGGAAAAAAGTAACGCTTGTTGACAAGGCCAACGTATTAGAATCTTCGCGTTTATGGAGGCGTGTTGTAAAGAAAATTGGAGAGAGTTATCCCGACATTAAACTCGATTTTATGTTTATTGATAATGCTGCCATGCAGTTGTTGCTGAAACCAACGCAATTCGATGTGATCCTGACAGAAAATATGTTTGGGGACATCTTATCCGATGAAGGTAGCGCTATTGGGGGTTCTATAGGTTTATTGCCCTCGGCATCTATAGGAGAGAATTATGCTTTGTTTGAGCCCGTACACGGTTCGTATCCGCAAGCAAGGGGGAAGGATATTGCCAATCCGGTAGCTTCTATCCTCTCAGCGGCAATGTTACTAGATCATTTTAAACTAGACGAAGAGTCGAGAGCTGTGGTCATTGCCGTGCTAAAGTCTATTAAAAAAGGAATTGTCTCGCCAGATCTTAACACTTCCAGCAAGTATGGAACAAATCATATTGGCGATTTTATCTCAGGAAATATCAGGGATTCTGATGACTATCTGATCCTTAACAAGGAAAACATCTGGTTGGGTAAATCAACCATCATTTGATTGTTTAATTAAGCCACCCAAGAAAGGTCTTTCGTATGTCGAAAGGCCTTTTTTATTCAGCGAGAAGCGAGTTGACAAATTCTTTGAAGTCTTGCTTAAATTCTATGTATTTTTCCCCTGTAGCCGGACCATTGAACCCGGTATGAATTCTGCGTACCTCACCTTTTTTATCAATAAAAATAGTAGTGGGATACGAAAGAATATGATTGAGCATAGGCAATTTTTCATTAGCTGTTTTTTTGTCATCACTGCCGTATTGTGCCAAGAGTATTGGATATGAAATACCCAAACGGTCCTTAAGTCTCGTAATTCCCTTAAAAGCAGCTTCCTCTGTTTTGGCATATTCAAAAGCCAATGCTATTACTTCCAGATCGTCATTTGAGTTTTCTTTTAAATATTCAACGAGGAATTTAGATTCGTCCAAACAGTTGGGGCACCAGGTTCCCATGATCTGAATGACGATCACCTTATCCTGAAATTGCGGATCTTCCAGGGAAATTGGTTTCCCGCTGACATCCGGGAAGGAAAAATTCACTTTCTCATACCCATCATTCAAATAAGTAAGAGTGGTGGCATCGGCTAATTCATAAGAATCATTGAGTACGGCCTCAAACGGTGCCTGGAAATGGTTCCCTGAATAAAAGATACCATTCATGGCTCCATCCTTGATTTTAGCCAAGAAAAGAAAGACATGAGCCCCATCAAAAGTAGAAAGTTTAAGGGAATCCCCATCTACCAAACCTTCCAGATACCTGTAGTCTCCGGTTGTTGTGCGTATGGTCCCCGTTACCTTTTCCCCTTCTTGTTTAAAAATACCTTTGCCCTCATAGGCATCTTCAGTTCCCTTACTGAATACGGTTTCCCAATTGCCGGTAACATTAACCGTTGGTGCCATAGATGGTATAAACCTTTTGCTATTGTTGAAATTAGCAGTAAAGGGCACTACTCTATCCAGACTTTCCTTAATAAAATTTCCCTCAATACTGGTAGAGGTAAACCTACCGGCTATATACCCTTCAAATACTGGCATTTTAATTAAAATAGAGTCGCTATTTATCTCTATCTCATCTATACTCACTACTTCCTCGGCGTTGTAAATTTCCATACTGTAGCCCTCACCTTCTTTTTCAATTTTGAAATTAATTGGCAACAACTCCCCGTCCTGTACTTCCATAGTACCCCTCCATATACCTTGAGAGAGGCTTGGAACTACCTGTTCCTTGCATGAGTTCAGGATTATAACGAGTATAAGCAGGAAACTTAATTTTTTCATGGTTGTTGATTATACTGCAAATATCGTGATTACCCAGAAAACAAGATTTGTAAAAATTGTGATGAAACGCTAAATGGGAATTGAATGTGTTAAACCATTGTTTTATCTTTGATCGCTTAAGACGAATCAATGCAAATTTCTTTTAACTGGTTACGACAGTTCCTTCAGATCGATTGGGAACCTACCCGGATCGCGGAACTCCTAACCGACCTTGGACTTGAGGTAGAAGGTATCACTGATTTTGAGTCCGTACCAGGTGGACTTAAAGGCGTAGTTGTTGGCCATGTGCTAAGCTGTATAAAACATCCAAATGCCGATAAATTAAAGCTTACTACCGTTGACATCGGTGAAAAAGAACCTCTACAGATCGTTTGCGGGGCTCCTAATGTTGCCAAAGGACAAAAAGTTCCAGTTGCCACTATCGGAACTACGCTGCATATGAATAATGGAGAATCCTTACTTATTAAAAAAGGAAAGATCAGAGGAGAAGTAAGTGCCGGAATGATCTGCGCAGAAGATGAATTAGGACTGGGGGAAAGTCATGATGGCATTATGATTCTTGAAGCAAGTTTAGAACCCGGGACCCCTGTGGCCCAGCTTTTTGATATTGAAATAGATCAAGTCTTTGAAATTGGCCTTACTCCTAACAGGGCAGATGCTATGAGTCATTATGGGGTAGCGAGAGATTTAAAAGCGGGATTAAGGCAGCAAGGTATACAGAAGGAACTCATGACCCCATCTATTAGCAATTTTAATGTTGCCAACAGATCGTTGAAAATTAATGTAAAGGTAGAAGATAAAACAAAAGCACCCAGATATGCGGGAGTCACAATTAGCAATTTAATTGTTCAACCATCCCCTAGCTGGCTAAAGAACAGACTTAAAGCAATTGGATTAAAACCCATTAATAATGTGGTAGATGCCACTAATTATGTGCTGCATGAGTTAGGACAACCCTTGCATGCTTTTGATGCTGACAGGATCTTCGGAAAAGAGATCATCGTAAGGACCGCTAAAAAAGGTACTCGTTTTATGACCCTGGATGGGGAAGAACGTATCCTGGATGCCGAAGATCTAATGATCTGCGATGCCGAAAAAGCCATGTGTATTGCAGGAGTTTTTGGTGGAATTAATACAGGCGTCACAGAAAATACAAAGGCGATCTTTTTGGAAAGTGCCTATTTCGATCCGGTATCTATAAGAAAGACCGCTAAACGCCATGGGCTCAATACAGACGCGTCCTTTCGTTTTGAGCGAGGAATAGACATCAACAATGTGGAATATGCCTTACAGCGTGCTGCTTTGCTCATTTGTGAGCTTACAGGCGGTGATATTACCTCCGATATAGTAGATCTCTACCCAAAAAAGATAGAAGATCATCAGGTGTTTTTAACGTTTGAGAAGATCAATGCCTTAATAGGGCAAGAGATTCCGCGCGATGTGATCAAATCCATCCTGACCTCCCTCGATATAAAAGTAAAAAGTGTTACCGAAACCGGATTAGGCCTTGTTATTCCGTTTTATAGAATAGATGTACAGCGAGAGGTAGATGTAATAGAAGAGATCTTACGGGTATTTGGATATAATAATATCCAATTTGAACCAAAACTTAACGCCTCAGTAGCTCCTACATCCCGATTTGAAGATCATAAATTGCAAAATAATATTGGGGATCTGTTGGCAGCTCAGGGCTTCTACGAAATACTATCTAATAGTTTAAGCAACCCTGAGTATTCAAAAGCTTTGGATCCTAAATGGGAAAAAGAAGCGGTCACTGTTCTTAACCCATTAAGCTCTGAATTATCTGTCCTTAGACCTTCAATGCTTTTTTCTGCTCTTGAAGCAGCGGCCTATAACATTAATAGAAAACGTCCTAATTTAAAATTATTCGAATTCGGGAAGACCTATCACAAAACTTCCTCTGCACATCTGGAAAAGGAACATCTAACGCTGTTGCTAACAGGAGATAGAGCTGCGGAAAGCTGGACGATGAAATCCAAACCTTCCGACTTTTATTTTCTGAAAGCAGTCGTAGAACAGATCTTAGAAAAGATGGGGCTAAGTGGATATCAAACTACCATCACAGATTCTGTCGAATATGGAGAAGGCATCCAACTTATAATGAATAAAACACCGCTTGTGAAGTTAGGGGTGATTCAAGGGAGCTTACTAAAGATGTTCGATATAAAACAGGAGGTGCTCTTTGCTGATTTTGATTGGGCAGCGCTTCGTAAAATGGCGTCCAGAAAACAAATTAGCTTTACGCCAATCCCAAAATTCCCAGCGGTAAGACGAGACTTCGCATTATTGCTAGATAAGGAGGTTCCATTTAAAGACCTGGAAGAGATCGCCTATAAAACTGAAAAGAAATTATTAAAAGATCTGTCCTTATTTGACGTCTATACCGGTGATAAATTGCCAAAAGGCAAAAAATCATACGCCATTAGTTTTACACTGGAAGACGAAACTAAAACTCTTACCGACAAGCATATAGAAAAGATCATGAACAAGATCAAAAATGCCTACGAGAAAGAATTAGGAGCAGAACTACGCTAGTACAATTAAAGAGGTTTTGGCAAAATAACACTGTCAATGGTATGAATAATGCCATTGCACTGATCACTGTCTGCCACCGTGATCTTGGCCTTATTCCCTTGCCCATCTGTAAGAATAATATCAATTCCTTCCATGGATGCTTTGATCTTTTTACCCTGTACCGTAGTAAAGGTAGCATTGCCATTCCCCCGAACCAGTGCATTGAGAATCTTGGAAGCAGAAAGTGAACCGGCAACCATAAAATAGGTAACCATCTCCTTGAGTTCCTTTTTGTTCTCTGGCCGTAAAAGGCGTTTCATCTGTGCTGATGAAAGTTTGCGAAAGGCACGATCTGAAGGTGCAAAAATAGTGAAGGATGCATCCCCATCTAGCGTTAAATCGAGATCCGTAGCTTTTAAGGCTGATATAAGAGTGGTGTAATTTCCTGCCTCTAAAGTACTACTGTAAATAGTCTTCTTAAAGTCGCTATTACCTATAGATGACTGCCCTATTATAGATCCTGAAGAAAATAGGATCACAATCACAGTAAAAAGGAGGCACTTATTCATTAATAATCTTTAGGGACTTTAAAATCGATAAACGGTCAAAAAGTTCGACAATATACAATCTATGAATTAGAAAATGGGAAGTGCTATGAGACGTAGAACGAATTTAACATATTATTAACATTTAAAAATCTAATTTTCACTCTTGCATTGAGAAATCCTAATCTTTATTTTTGTTGTAATTGCTAAAAGAAAAAGAATGTTTTTAAAGAGAACTAATATTGAACAGAAGCTTTCCTCGATTGCTGAGGCAGATATCATCGAAAGTGTCTATGAGCTTCTAAAAAAAGAAACCGAGAAAGAAGATCGGATTGAAAATAAACTTGCCGGAAATTCTAAGCGTATTCAAAACAATTTTGATTTTGATCTGCTGGAAACTGACAAGATCTATCACCTGGATCAAATAAAGCAGATCTGTATTGAATACCGACTTCGCTTTCTGGATTCTAAATATTTTAAGGGAGAAATTCCAGCCGCGGGAATTTCAAAGATCAAAGCCCTCGAAAAATCGCATAAAATAGATATTGAAGGCTTTAAGATCATTGCTCCCTCTAAGTTATTCAGATTGGAGGATAAGGATGATCCCTTATTGTTTGCTCCTATTGGCAATAATTATTTCTATTTGATCCACCGCTGGGGCAATGATTTGCACCCCTTGCGTAAGGCATTTGCATGGCCATTTAAGAATATCGTTAATCTAACGGCCATAGTTCTTGTAATCGCTTATCTCTTCACATTGATGGTGCCTGAGGGACTTTTCTCCAAGAATAATTCAAGTGCCGAATTCTGGATCATATTCTTCTTTATGTTTAAATCCCTTGCCTCCGTAGTGATATTTTATGGCTTTGCCCTTGGTAAGAATTTTAATCCGGCGATTTGGAACAGCAAATATTTTAACTCCTAAAAAGTCCCTAAATAAAAAAAACATTCTTTCGAATGCTTTTTTTATAAGATAAACACTGTCTTAAACCGTCACAGCATACATTTTTTCCCGCTGCTCCTTAATACCTTTATCAGACATATAATCATCAAAAGTTGAATAGCGATCAATGGTTTGCTTAGGTGTGAGTTCTACGATCCTGGTAGCTACTGTTTGTGCAAATTGATGGTCATGAGTGGTAAACATTACTGTTCCCTTAAAATTCTTCAAAGAGTTGTTAAAGGCCGTAATACTTTCCAGATCCAAATGGTTGGTGGGCTCATCTAACATTAGAACATTCGCTCTAAGCAGCATCATTCTGCTCAACATACACCGTACTTTCTCCCCTCCGGATAAAACGGTACATTTTTTAAGCGCCTCTTCACCGCTAAAAAGCATTTTTCCAAGGAAGCCACGAATATATACCTCTTCCTTTTCCTCTTCGGTCTTTGCCCACTGTCTCAGCCAGTCTACTAAATTTATATTCTCTGTAAAGAAAGAAGCATTATCTGCCGGCAGATAGGATTGAGTAGTTGTAACACCCCATTGGAATTTACCACTATCTGGTTTTCGGTTCCCGTTCAGGATCTCGTATAAAGCAGAAGTAGCCCTTGAATCCCTGGAAAGTAATGCCACCTTATCTCCCTTGGCGAGATTTAGGTTTAAATTATCAAACAGCAAGGTGCCATCTTCGCTGGTGGCAGACATTCCTTCAATATGCAAAATCTGATCCCCTGCCTCGCGTTCCCTGTCAAAAATAATTGCAGGGTATCTGCGAGAAGACGGTTTAATGTCTTCAATCTTAAGTTTTTCGAGCATCTTCTTTCGGGAAGTTGCCTGTTTACTCTTGGCCACATTGGCACTAAAGCGCAAAATGAATTCTTGTAATTCCTTGGCTTTCTCCTCTGCCTTTTTATTCTGTTGTGCCCTTTGTCTTGCCGCCAGCTGACTACTCTCGTACCAGAAAGTGTAGTTTCCGGAATACAAATTGAGTTTACTGAAATCTATATCAACCACATGGGTACAAACCGCATCTAAAAAATGCCTGTCGTGAGACACCACTATCACTGTATTCTCATAATTTCCAAGGAAATTCTCGAGCCACTCTATTGTTTCATAATCCAGGTCGTTTGTAGGCTCATCCATCACCAAAACATCAGGACTGCCAAACAAGGCCTGCGCTAACAGCACCCGTACTTTTAACTTTGCGTCAAGATCAGACATTTGTGTGAAATGATACTCTTCCCTGATTCCCAAACTAGACAACAAAGCAGCAGCATCACTATCGGCATTCCAACCGTTCATTTCTTCAAACGTTACTTGCAACTCCCCTATCCTATCTGCATTTTCATCCGAATAGTCCGCGTATAAAGCATCTATTTCTTTTTTGATCTTATACAAGGGCTTATTTCCAATAACCACTGTTTCCAGAACATTGTGTTCATCATGGGCATTATGGTCCTGTTCTAGGACAGACATCCGTTTGCCGTGTTCCAGATGAACATGTCCTGAGGTTGGGTCCACGGATCCCGAAAGGATTTTTAGAAATGTGGATTTACCGGCCCCATTGGCTCCTATGACCCCATAGCAGTTACCTTGTGTAAAACTTACGTTTACTTCATCGAATAAAATTCGTTTCCCAAATTGTACCGATAAATTTGATACTGAAAGCATATCAGATTCTTTAAATTTTTTGCAAAAGTAGACAAATTAAGGCGATGTACCAATAAACCTTTATATGATCCTATTCATCGAAAGTCTTTCTTAAGTGCTTATTTTTAACGCCCTATTAACAACCCCTACCCTCTGCAATGCTTAGCTTTGTTATCATATTTAGTGGATCTTGTACATGAATAAACAGTTACTTTATATTCTTGTTGGATTGATCGCGGTAAGTTGTCTTAATAATAAGGGCAATGAGAAGCATGTTATTTTTGCCGGCGAGATCGTTAACCCCACAAGTGACCAGGTAATACTCTTTAAGGGTGAAAATCCCATAGATTCTGTAAAGCTCGATTCCGATAACCGTTTTATCTTCAGATTAGATTCTGTTTCTGAAGGGCTCCACCACTTTTACCACAATCCGGAATTGCAATATGTTTACCTCGAAAATGGCGATAGTCTACAGGTACGCTTAAATACATCCGACTTTGATGAGTCATTGGTGTTTTCTGGCAAAGGTGAAGAGATCAATAATTTTTTACTGGAAATGTTCCTTGTGCGAGAGGAAGAAGAATTTTTGGTAAACAAAATGTATGAGTTGGAGCCGGAAGTATTTCATCAAAAGATAGACTCTTTAAGAAATAACAAATTGGCTTTGTTAGAACAAACCAAAACTGAATTTGAAATTTCTCCCAAGGCTTATGATTTGGCAAAAGCCTTTATATCCTACAGTGCAAATATTTCCATGGAAGCCTATCCTTTCTATCATAGAAGACGGAGTGGAGAATCTAAAATGCATGATTTACCCAATTCCTTTTATGACTACCGAAAAGAGATCAACTACAATGACAAGGATCTTACTTACCTAAGGCCCTATTATAATTTCATGAAGTTTCATCTTGGGAATTTGGCCTACACCATGTGTAAATCAGATTGTGGCGACAAAATTGAAAGAGCCAGCAGGCAATTACATTTTAATGAACACAAGTTAAAGCTTATAGACAGCTTAATCACTCAAAAAGAACTTCGGGATAATCTGTTCAGAAATGTAGCCATAGACTATTTGTTGAAGCACGATACAGAGCAAAACAACAAGCGTTTTATAGAGGACTTTAAGAAGTTATCACATAACAACACTCATAACACAGAGATCTTTACCTTGTATGAGGGAATCATAAACATGCAACCTTCCAAGTCACTTCCAGATTTCACTTTGTATTCTTACGATGGTACAGAAGTTAAGCTCGCCGATATTGACAACAATACACCTGTGGTTTTCTATTTCTGGTCTGGTACAGAACCAGGGCATTTCAGGAATATTATTAATAGAGTGACCGAACTTAAACTAGAACATCCAAAGTATCAATTCGTTGGCATTAACTTAAGAACAGATAAGGCCAAATGGAAAGCAATGGTGGATGGCAATAATTTGGATCCGTCAGAACAGTTCTGGACAAGTAATTATGAACAGGCGGTTCAAACACTTATTGTCTATAACCCCAACAAGACAATCGTTGCCAAAAATGGGATCATTGTAGATGCCTTTGCCAATATTTACAGATCTTTTTAAAGACTGGTATTCTATCCTTCTAATTTCCTTTTTTGTAGTCCTCCAAAAATTTTGCCAGGCCAATATCGGTAAGGGGATGTTTCAATAATCCTTCTATAGCTGAAAGCGGTCCTGTCATTACATCGGCTCCTAATTTTGCACAATCTATTACATGCATGGTATGCCTAATGGAGGCAGCAAGGATCTGCGTTTCATACCCGTAATTATCATAGATAAGTCTTATTTCAGCTATTAAATTAAGTCCGTCTGTAGAAATATCATCCAATCTTCCAATAAATGGGGAAACATAGGTGGCTCCAGCTTTTGCAGCTAATAAAGCCTGTCCGGGTGAGAATACAAGTGTACAATTGGTTCTGATCCCTTTGTCTGAAAAATATTTTAGGGCCTTTACACCATCTCTGATCATTGGTACCTTAACCACAATTTGATCATGTAATTCCGCTAACTCTTCTCCTTCTTTGATCATGCCTTTTAAATCTGTAGCAATCACCTCTGCAGAGACATCTCCATCCACAATATTACAGATATCAACATAATGCTTTAGAATATTATTCCGCCCGGTGATCCCCTCTTTGGCCATTAGTGATGGATTGGTAGTTACACCATCCAATACGCCCAATTCCTGAGCATCCCTTATCTGATCTAAATTTGCAGTATCAATAAAAAATTTCATAGGTTCTTATTTTGCTTAACGATTTAAATGTGCATTTGAATAATTGCCCTACAAAGCTACAACTTATAATGATTTCGCAATAGATTCTCATAAACTTTACCGGGAAGTATCTTTTTTAGGACGATGGAGAATTTTTGCATAAAGCTGCCCACCTTGTAGTGAACTTTAGGAGCGCTACTCTGTAAGATTTCATATACTTTTTTTGCAACCTCTGCAGGATCCCCCGCCTTATCCACATCATCATTGATCATTTGTAAGGTGCGTTCATAGGGATCTTTGTAGGGAGATTCATTGAGCACGGGAGCGTGAAAGCGACCCGCTGCAATATTGGTGGCAAAATCGCCCGGTGCCAGGGTTGAAATATGAATTCCAAAATTCCTGGTTTCCAGCCTAATTGCTTCTGTGGCCAGATCTAGTGCTCCTTTAGTGGCGGAATAAATTCCCCGGTACGGGAGCCCCATTTTGCCGGCAATAGATGTAATATTAATGATACGCCCTTGCTGTTGTGTACGCATGATGGGCAAGGTAGCTTTCATCATGTTCAAGGGCCCAATAAAATTTGTTTCAAAGGCATTTTGAATGGCCTCATTAGGGGTCTCCTCAATAGGTCCTGTGATCCCGATACCCGCATTGTTGATCAGGATATCTAATGTCCCTTCCTTCTTCAGCAACACCTGTAATGCTGTATGGATAGTATCTGTCTTGCGCACATCGAGCTCTAAAAGCTCAAAATCTGTAAATCCTTGATTTTTCTGAAGATCTCGTGTGGTTCCGTACACGGTAAAACCCTTATTTTTCAGGAAGTTCCCTATTGCTCTTCCAATTCCGGAAGAACCACCAGTTACCAGTACAATTTTCTTGCTCATATGTCTTACAAAGAAACAAATAAATGGCAGCGGGGACAAACAAGAGGCAACATTAAAAATTTAGGAAGTTTGCTCACTTTAGGGCATAAAAAAAAGGCAAGCTACCTACATCGCACCGCTACAACCATATACCCTTGCTGCGTTCCCACCCTGGGGGATTCTACAGGAGCTGGTCGTGTAGGACTTGCCTCATGCAAATATACAACCTTTTAAATATGAGGCAATCGTTTTAGAATCTTAAATTATTAAATTAACTTGCTCTAAATCTACTCTTGTCTATGAATTTCATTAAGTATTTTATCCTTAATGCCCTGATGCTATTTTTTCTAAGTTGCGGAGGGGAAAAAGATCCCTCTAAACTCTTTTCCTTGCAATTTATGTCGGGTGATAAGGAATTTCAGCAATTCGATACCATCCGGCCGGTTATTGGCAATAAAAAGCAATTTCCCATAGATTCCATTCGTTTTTCTATCGCCGGAGAAGACCTGCCGTTTATAGATGATAAATTGGTGTTACTAGGAACTAAATTAGGCGCACAAACCTTAAAGGCTCATTTCAAATCTGAAGGAAATTCAATTGAGATCAGCAAGGATATAAAGATCCTGGCCCCAATAGCTCCTGCATTATACACCTATGAAATTATAAATGAGTATCCGCATGACATGCAAGCCTTTACTCAGGGACTGGAGTTCTATAAGGACACCCTTTATGAAAGTACAGGCTCTGGCAATGGAGCAAAATCCTTTGTTCGCAAACTAGATTTTAAAACCGGACAAGTATTCGCACAAGTGGATCTGGAACCAAAATATTTTGGAGAAGGAATTACCGTACTAAATGACAAATTGTATCAACTAACCTGGCAAAGTAAAGTTGGGTTTGTATATAATGCATCTGATTTAAAACGAACAGATCAATTTCAATATGGCCAGAGCAAGGAAGGTTGGGGCCTTTGTAATGATGGAACACACATTTTCAAAAGCGATGGCACCGAACGCATTTGGCTACTTAACCCTGAAACCATGGTAGAAGAAGACAACATTCAGATCGTTACCAACAAGTCTATCTTTAACAAGGCAAACGAATTAGAATATGTGGATGGGAAGATCTATGCCAATGTCTGGCAAAAAGAAAGTATGATGATCATAGATGCAACCAGCGGAGCGATTGAGGGGGTGGTGAATCTCGGCGGACTTAAAGAAAAGGTAAAACAGCATCCAAAACTAGATGTACTCAATGGCATTGCCTATCACCGCACACGTAAAACCTTTTTTGTGACGGGAAAGAATTGGGATACCTTGTTTGAGATCCAACTTAAAAGAAAGGAATAAATGAGCTTTGAAATGACCAAACTGGTGACCGAAGAAGATCTTGATGATCTTGATCATGTAAACAATGTTCGCTACGTTCAATGGATACAGGATATTTCAAAAGCACACTGGCAATCTTATGCCCCGGAAGCACTGCGCACCAAGGCTATCTGGGTTGTAAAACAACATCTTATTGAATATAAGAATTCTGCTAAGCTGGGCGATACAATCATAATGAGTACCTATATTGAGAAGTCTGAAGGGGCTATCTCCACCAGGGTTGTGCAAATGCATGATCAACAAACTAAAGCACCCCTGTTGCGCTCAGAGACCCAATGGTGCCTTCTTAACGCCACTACATTGCGCCCCATGAGGATCTCAGAAGAGATCCGTTCCGTTTTTATTGATACATAAAGTACCTTACCCCATTCTATGCGATACCCAGTTTCCATACTACTAGTCTTATGTTGCCTGGTCTGGACAGCCTCTTGCAGAAAAGATTTTGAATATGATCCCAGTAATGGAGATCTCCAGTTTTCTAAGGACACCGTCTTTCTTGATACCATCTTTACTAATATAGGAAGCAGTACCTACAGCCTAAAAGTATACAACAGAAGTGGAAAAGACATAGAAATTCCCAGTATTTATCTGGAAGATGGGGTGGATAGTAAATACCGACTCAATGTTGAGGGTGTTGCAGGGAATTCATTTGAGAATATTTCGCTATATGCCCGGGATAGCCTGTATATTTTTATTGAGACCA
>CBDUON010000042.1:0-16322 GCA_965368835.1 uncultured Eudoraea sp.
ACTGTAAATCTGCTGACTACGTCTTCGCAGGTTCGAATCCTGCTCTCCCCACAAATAGTTGCTGAGAGCAGTGCGGAAGGAATTCGACAGCACTTTAAAAGCAATGAGTACGATCGGGACATGTCCCTGACATATTGAAAATACCAACAAATGCGGGAGTAGCTCAGTTGGTAGAGCGTCAGCCTTCCAAGCTGAATGTCGCCGGTTCGAACCCGGTCTCCCGCTCAATCGAGTGGAATGTCGTCACGCTGTTAGCGTGATCTCCCGCTCAAAAACTTTGAGTAAACGTTTGCCGTGTAGGGGTAGGGTTGTGAGGGTATGGTCCAGGATCCCTGAACAAGAACAAAAACCCAAAATTGCCGACGTAGCTCAGGGGTAGAGCGTTTCCTTGGTAAGGAAGAGGTCACGGGTTCAATTCCCGTCGTTGGCTCGAAAGATTAAGTCATATAATGGACTTTGAACCTTAAACCATGTAGTGGTCGCGGGTTCCCCTGATAGGAATTGGGGCCTGTAGATGACTCAAACGATAGAAACATTTGTACACTAATATAAACTAAGATTAAAAATTCATTAAAATGGCAAAGGAAACTTTTGATCGTTCCAAACCGCACTTAAATATAGGTACTATTGGACACGTAGATCACGGTAAAACTACATTGACAGCAGCTATTACTACTGTTTTAGCTAACGCAGGCTTATCTGAAATAAGAAGCTTCGATTCAATTGACAATGCTCCAGAAGAAAAAGAAAGGGGTATTACGATCAATACGTCACACGTTGAGTACCAAACAGCAAATCGTCACTATGCACACGTAGATTGTCCGGGTCACGCGGATTACGTAAAGAACATGGTTACTGGTGCTGCTCAGATGGACGGTGCAATCTTAGTTGTTGCAGCTACAGACGGACCAATGCCACAAACTCGTGAGCACATCCTTTTAGGACGTCAGGTTGGAATTCCACGTATTGTTGTTTTCTTGAATAAAGTTGACATGGTGGATGATGAAGAATTATTAGAGCTAGTTGAGATGGAAGTAAGAGAATTACTTTCTTTCTACGAGTATGATGGAGATAACGGACCTGTAATTTCAGGATCTGCTTTAGGTGCACTTAACGGTGAGCAAAAATGGGTAGATACTGTTATGGAATTGATGGAAGCAGTTGATACCTGGATTGAATTGCCTAAGCGTGATATCGAAAAAGATTTCTTAATGCCGGTTGAAGATGTATTTACAATTACTGGTCGTGGAACTGTTGCTACAGGTCGTATCGAAACTGGTGTTGCAAACACAGGAGATTCAGTTGACATTATCGGAATGGGAGCAGAAAAATTAACTTCTACAGTTACAGGAGTTGAGATGTTCCGTAAGATATTAGACAGAGGTGAAGCAGGAGATAACGTTGGTATCCTATTAAGAGGTATTGAAAAGTCTCAGATTACAAGAGGAATGGTTATTTGTAAGCCAGGATCTGTAAAGCCTCACGCTAAATTTGAAGCTGAGGTCTATATCTTGAAAAAAGAAGAAGGTGGTAGACATACACCATTTCACAATAACTATCGTCCACAGTTCTATGTTAGAACAACAGATGTAACGGGAACAATTAATCTTCCTAGTGGAGTTGAAATGGTAATGCCAGGGGATAACCTTACCATTACTGTTGATTTGCTTTCACCTATAGCTTTGAGCTTAGGTCTTCGTTTTGCAATCCGTGAAGGAGGTAGAACTGTTGGAGCAGGTCAGGTTACCAAGATTTTAGATTAATCACTATAAAGTAAGTTACATAAGGGTGTCCCGCTAAGGCGGGATACCTTTCAATGTAACTACGCATACGGGTGTAGCTCAGTTGGTAGAGCACTGGTCTCCAAAACCAGGTGTCGGGAGTTCGAGCCTCTCCTCCCGTGCACAAATAGAATATAACGATGAGATGAGGCATACAAGTAAGTCCTATCCTGTCAAATAAACAATACGGCATGTTTACCTATATAAAAGAATCCATAGAAGAACTCAGACATAATGTTACTTTGCCTACCAGGGCAGAGTCTTCTAATTTAATGGTAATAGTTGCTGTGTTCTCCATCCTTTTTGCTTTGGCAACCTGGGGTGTGGATACCGTGTTTAGCAAGCTTATTGAAATGTATTTTAACACCTTAAATTAAGCCCGTTCTATGTCTGAAGTATTGGAGAAAAAGTGGTATGTGGTCAGAGCGGTCAGTGGTCAGGAAAATAAGATCAAAGGCTATATAGAATCTGAGGTAGAAAGAAATGGCTACGGCGATTATCTTGAAGAGGTCCTGGTACCTACAGAAAAGGTAGTCCAAATAAGAAACGGAAAAAAAATAAATAAAGAACGAGTTTATTTCCCCGGGTATATCATGGTTAAAGCCAATCTCGGTGGAGAGATGGTACATACTATTAGGTCTATTACCAATGTCATTGGATTCCTTGGAGAAACCAAAGGCGGTGATCCGGTGCCACTGAGAAAATCAGAGGTAAACAGAATGCTAGGAAAAGTAGATGAGCTGGCAGTTAACACTGACAGTGTAGCAATTCCATTTGTTCTTGGTGAAACAATAAAAGTAATAGACGGCCCATTCAATGGTTTTAATGGTACGGTGGAAAGGATCAATGAGGAGAAGAGGAAACTGGAGGTAATGGTGAAGATTTTCGGAAGAAAAACTCCTCTGGAATTGAGCTATATGCAGGTAGAAAAAGTTTAATACAAGTGTTACATATATAAAAGGCTGTGTTGCTTCCAAATATAAACACGGTTTGAAATTTAATTTTAAACAATGGCAAAAGAAGTAAGTAAAGTAGTTAAACTACAAGTTAGGGGAGGTGTTGCGAATCCATCGCCACCGGTTGGACCCGCTTTAGGTGCTGCCGGCGTTAACATTATGGAGTTCTGTAAGCAATTCAATGCTAGGACACAGGACAAGCAGGGGAAGATCCTGCCCGTTGTTATCACCGTGTATAAAGACAAGTCGTTCGACTTTGTCGTAAAAACACCACCAGCGGCAGTGCAACTTATGGAAGCAGCTAAGATTAAAAAAGGATCTGGCGAACCTAACAGAGTTAAATCAGGGAACGTTACTTGGGACCAGGTAAAAACAATTGCAGAAGACAAAATGGTAGATTTAAATGCATTTACCGTAGAATCTGCAATGAGCATGGTAGCAGGCACTGCGAGATCTATGGGTCTCAAAGTTGCAGGTAAAAGACCTTTTTAAAATCTTATAAAGCATTTTAATATGGCAAAAGCAACAAAGAACCAAAAGGAAGCCAGAGCAAAAATAGAGAAAGATAAACTTTACTCTATTGAAGAAGCTTCAGCGCTGATAAAGGAAATCACCAATACAAAGTTTGATGCATCTGTTGATCTTGCAGTTCGTTTAGGGGTAGACCCACGGAAGGCAAATCAAATGGTTCGTGGGGTAGTTACACTTCCTCATGGAACCGGTAAAGATGTAAAAGTTTTGGCCTTGGTGACCCCGGACAAAGAAGCAGAAGCAACAGAAGCTGGTGCAGATTATGCTGGTTTGGATGAGTATTTGGAGAAAATTAAAGGCGGTTGGACAGATGTTGATGTTATCATCACCATGCCAAGCGTTATGGGGAAATTAGGTCCTTTAGGTAGGATCTTAGGTCCACGAGGGTTAATGCCCAATCCAAAGACGGGAACAGTAACTATGGATATCGCTAAGGCGGTTTCAGAAGTAAAGGCTGGTAAAATTGATTTCAAGGTAGATAAAACAGGTATTGTGCATGCGGCAATTGGAAAAGCATCTTTTTCAGCCGACAAGATTGCAGGGAATGCCAAAGAACTTTTAGATACCCTGAACAAGTTAAAGCCAACGGCTTCAAAAGGTATATACATGAAAAGTATTTTCATGTCTAGTACCATGAGTCCAAGTGTTCAATTAGATCCAAAAACAGTTTAATTCTGAAAATGTAAAGTAATGACAAGAGAAGAAAAAGCGACCGTTATAAAAGATCTAACTGCACAGCTTGCCGAAAATACTACCATTTATTTGGCAGATATTTCAGGCTTGAATGCAACAACAACCTCAGACCTTAGAAGAGCCTGTTTTAAGGCAAACATTAAATTGTCTGTGGTAAAGAACACTTTATTGTCTAAAGCTATGGAAGCTTCAGATAAAGAATTTGGAGAACTTCCAGATGTGTTGATTGGCAACACTTCCCTAATGTTCTCTGAAATCGGAAATGCTCCGGCAAAACTTATTAAGACCTTTCGCAAGAAAGCCGACAAACCATTATTAAAAGGTGCTTTTATAGAAGAAGCTATCTATGTTGGAGATGATAAGTTAGATATCCTGGTAAGCATTAAGTCTAAAGAAGAAATGATAGGAGAAATCATTGGATTGCTTCAGTCACCTGCTAAGAATGTTATCTCCGGATTAAAATCTGGTGGAGGCAAACTGGCCGGTATTCTTAAGACATTATCAGAAAAATAATACGTACGCACTAAAAACAAGCATAATTTAAAATTTTATTAAACGATAGAAAAATGGCAGATTTAAAAGATTTCGCAGAACAATTGGTTAATCTTACAGTAAAAGAAGTAAATGAATTAGCTAATATTTTAAAAGATGAATACGGTATAGAGCCTGCTGCTGCAGCTGTAGCTGTTGCCGCTGGTGGTGGAGCCGCTGGAGGTGAAGCTGAAGCCGCTGAAGAAAAAACAGAATTTGATGTTATTTTGACAGCTGCTGGTGGTTCTAAATTAGCAGTAGTTAAATTGGTAAAAGAATTAACTGGACTTGGATTAAAAGATGCCAAGGACATAGTTGATAGCGCACCAAAAGCCGTAAAAGAAGCAGTTTCTAAAGACGAAGCTGAAGGCATCAAAAAATCATTGGAAGAAGCAGGAGCAGAAGTTGAGCTTAAATAATTGCGACAACCATACGGTTTTGGTTTAGGTCTTTCCGCCTTTTGGTGGCTAGACCTAAACCCTTTTATAGATAGTATATAAAGTCATATACAACCCATTCTAGTATTCACGTTCAAAATTTTGTCCATAGATGTTCACAAAACAGACTGAAAGAATAAGTTTCGCATCCGCTAAGAACATACCGGACTACCCGGATTTCTTGGACATTCAGATTAAATCATTTCAAGATTTTTTTCAACTTGAGACAAAATCTGACGAAAGGGGCAATGAAGGATTGTACAATACCTTCATGGAAAACTTTCCCATCACAGACACCAGGAACCAATTTGTATTGGAATTCCTTGATTACTTCATAGATCCACCACGTTATTCTATCCAAGAATGTATAGAACGGGGTCTTACTTATAGTGTACCGCTTAAGGCGCGTTTAAAATTGTATTGTACAGATCCGGAACACGAGGATTTTGAGACAATCGTTCAGGATGTGTACCTGGGTACTATTCCCTACATGACTCCCAGTGGTACCTTTGTGATCAATGGCGCTGAGAGAGTTGTGGTTTCTCAACTACACAGATCTCCAGGTGTATTCTTTGGCCAGTCCTTCCATGCCAATGGAACTAAATTATACTCGGCCAGAGTAATTCCATTTAAAGGATCATGGATCGAATTCGCTACAGACATAAACAGTGTTATGTATGCGTATATCGACAGAAAGAAAAAATTACCGGTAACAACCTTATTCAGAGCCATAGGTTTTGAAAGAGATAAGGATATCCTTGAGATCTTTGATCTATCTGAAGAAATTAAGGTTTCAAAAGCTGGTTTAACCAAAGTATTGGGCCGCAAGTTGGCAGCGAGAGTATTAAATACCTGGCACGAGGATTTTGTGGATGAAGATACAGGCGAAGTGGTTTCTATTGAAAGAAACGAGATCGTACTAGATCGTGATACTATTTTGGAGAAAGATCATATTCAGCAGATCATGGAAGCTGATGTGAAGACCATTCTTTTACACAAGGAGAATAATGCTCAAAGTGATTACGCAATTATTCACAATACCTTACAAAAAGATCCCACTAACTCTGAGAAAGAGGCAGTGGAACATATTTACCGTCAATTGCGAAATGCCGAACCACCAGATGAGGAAACCGCAAGAGGAATCATAGATAAATTGTTCTTTTCAGATCAACGATATAACCTTGGAGAGGTTGGGCGTTACAGAATGAACAAAAAATTAGGTCTCGATATTGGGATGGATAAGCAGGTCCTTACCAAAGAGGATATCATCACCATTATCAAGTATTTGATTGAGCTTATCAATTCAAAAGCAGAGATCGATGATATTGACCACCTTTCAAATCGTAGGGTAAGAACGGTAGGAGAACAATTGTCTTCTCAGTTCGGTGTTGGATTGGCACGTATGGCCAGAACCATCCGCGAGCGAATGAATGTAAGGGATAATGAGGTGTTTACACCTATTGATCTTATCAATGCAAAGACACTGTCTTCTGTGATCAATTCATTCTTTGGGACAAACCAGTTGTCTCAGTTCATGGATCAGACCAACCCATTGGCAGAGATTACGCATAAAAGACGACTTTCAGCATTAGGACCGGGCGGACTCTCCAGAGAACGCGCAGGATTTGAGGTGCGAGATGTTCACTATACACATTACGGACGTTTATGTCCTATTGAAACCCCGGAAGGACCTAACATTGGTCTTATTTCCTCCCTGGCTGTTTTTGCCAAGGTAAATTCCATGGGCTTCCTGGAAACACCGTATCGTAAGGTGACCAAAGGAAAAGTAGACACTAAGGAATTTATGTACCTAAGTGCTGAGGAAGAAGAAGGAATGAAGATCACACAGGCAAATATTCCATTAAAGAACGATGGAACAATTGACAGTGAAAAGGTTATTGCCCGTGAAGAAGGCGATTTCCCTGTAGTAGATCCTTCAGAAGTAAATTACACAGATGTTGCTCCTAATCAAATAGCCTCAATTTCGGCTTCATTAATTCCATTCCTGGAACACGATGATGCAAACAGGGCTTTGATGGGATCTAACATGATGAGACAGGCAGTTCCATTATTAAAACCACAATCCCCGATTGTTGGAACAGGCCTGGAAAGACAAGTAGCATCAGATTCCAGAGTCTTGATCAATGCAGAAGGAGACGGAGTTATAGAGTATGTAGATGCTCATAAGATCACTATTAAATACAGCAGAACTGAAGAAGCACGCATGGTGAGCTTTGATGAAGATTCTAAGACCTACGAGTTGGTGAAATTCAGAAAAACAAACCAGGGGACCAGTATTAACCTAAAGCCTATCGTAAAGAAAGGTGACAAGGTTAAAAAAGGACAGGTGCTTTGTGAAGGATATGCCACAGAAAGTGGAGAACTTGCTTTGGGTAGAAACCTTAAAGTGGCGTTTATGCCATGGAAGGGTTACAACTTTGAGGATGCTATCGTGATCTCAGAAAAAGTAGTACGCGAAGATATCTTTACCTCTATCCATATAGATGAGTACTCTTTGGAAGTTCGGGACACCAAATTAGGTGCTGAAGAACTAACCAATGATATCCCTAACGTATCTGAGGAAGCTACCAAGGATCTGGATGAATACGGAATGATCCGTGTAGGTGCGGAAGTAAAACCAGGAGATATATTAATTGGTAAGATTACTCCTAAAGGAGAATCGGATCCTACCCCTGAGGAAAAATTACTTCGTGCCATATTTGGTGACAAAGCTGGCGATGTAAAAGATGCTTCATTAAAAGCCTCTCCTTCTTTACGAGGAGTAGTAATAGATAAGAAGCTTTTCTCAAGATCTATTAAAGATAAGCGCAAGCGTTCTGAAGATAAAGAAGCCATTACAGCTCTTGAACTCGAATACGAGATTAAATTTCAGGAACTGAAAGAAGTATTGGTCGAAAAATTGTTCAAAATGATCAATGGTAAAACCTCACAGGGTGTAGCCAATGATCTTGGTGAAGAAGTATTACCAAAAGGTAAGAAATACACCATGAAGATGTTGAACGCCGTAGATGATTTTGCCCACTTGGTTAGCGGAAGCTGGACAACAGACAAAGCAACTAATTTAATGGTGGCAGATCTACTGCACAATTACAAGATCAAATTAAACGACCTGCAAGGGAATTTACGAAGAGATAAGTTTACTATATCTGTCGGAGATGAACTACCAGCAGGAATCATGAAACTTGCAAAGGTTTATATCGCCAAGAAACGTAAGTTGAAAGTAGGAGATAAAATGGCCGGGCGTCACGGAAACAAGGGTATTGTTGCCCGTATCGTGCGTCAGGAAGACATGCCTTTCCTGGAAGATGGCACACCCGTAGATATTGTCCTGAATCCGTTAGGGGTACCTTCCAGGATGAACATTGGGCAGATCTATGAGACTGTTCTTGGTTGGGCCGGGCAGAAACTAGGTAAGAAGTATGCTACCCCTATTTTCGATGGAGCTACCCTGGATCAGATCAACAGCTATACAGATGAAGCAGGAATTCCAAGATTTGGACATACCTATCTGTATGACGGTGGAACAGGGAAACGATTTGATCAGCCTGCAACAGTAGGTGTTATCTACATGCTGAAATTAGGTCACATGGTAGATGATAAAATGCACGCCAGATCTATTGGTCCTTATTCTCTTATTACGCAGCAACCCTTGGGTGGTAAAGCTCAATTTGGAGGACAGCGTTTTGGAGAGATGGAAGTTTGGGCATTACAGGCCTATGGTGCCTCCGCAACACTACGTGAGATCCTTACCGTTAAATCGGATGATGTGGTCGGTAGAGCGAAGACATACGAGGCAATCGTAAAAGGAGAGACCATGCCAGAACCTGGGTTACCAGAATCTTTCAACGTACTAATGCACGAACTTAAAGGTTTGGGCTTGGATATCAGATTGGAAGAATAAATTAAGAGTCGGTTACACATTTAATATAGTATCACCATTAGCATTATGGCTAGACAACACGATAATACAGCAGTAAAAAGGTTTAATAAGATCTCCATAGGCTTGGCCTCACCAGAATCTATTTTGGCGGAGTCGAGAGGGGAAGTTCTAAAACCAGAAACCATTAACTACAGAACCCACAAACCAGAACGCGACGGGTTATTTTGTGAGCGTATTTTTGGGCCTGTAAAAGATTATGAATGTGCCTGTGGAAAATATAAGCGTATTCGTTATCGCGGCATCGTTTGTGATCGTTGCGGCGTTGAGGTTACTGAGAAAAAAGTACGTAGAGACCGCGTAGGACACATCAATTTGGTGGTTCCTGTAGCGCATATTTGGTATTTCCGTTCGCTTCCTAATAAAATTGGCTACCTCCTTGGTTTACCTTCCAAGAAGTTAGACATGATCATTTATTACGAACGCTATGTGGTTATTCAACCCGGTATTGCCAAAGGTCCGGAAGGAGAAGAATTAACCAAACTCGATTTTCTTACGGAAGAGGAATATTTAAACATCCTTGAAACTATTCCACCGGAAAATCAGTATCTGGAAGATTCAGATCCTAACAAGTTCATTGCCAAGATGGGTGCTGAATGTTTAATTGACCTGTTGTCCAGGATCGATCTTACAGAACTTTCATACGATCTTCGTCATAAGGCTAACACAGAAACTTCAAAGCAACGTAAAACCGAGGCTTTAAAAAGATTACAGGTAGTAGAAGCCTTACGGGAATCTCAGGATAACCGTGAAAACAGACCAGAGTGGATGATCATGAAGGTTGTTCCGGTAATTCCACCAGAACTACGCCCATTGGTGCCATTGGATGGTGGACGTTTCGCAACTTCCGATCTTAATGATCTATACAGAAGGGTGATCATCCGTAATAATCGACTTAAGCGATTGATGGAGATCAAAGCTCCTGAAGTGATCCTTAGAAACGAAAAAAGGATGCTGCAAGAAGCGGTAGATTCTTTATTCGACAATACCAGAAAAGCGTCTGCAGTAAAAACTGAATCTAACAGACCATTAAAGTCCTTATCCGATTCCTTAAAAGGGAAGCAAGGTAGGTTCCGTCAGAACTTACTCGGAAAACGTGTAGATTATTCTGCGCGTTCAGTGATCGTTGTAGGTCCGGAAATGAGCCTGTTCGAATGTGGTTTGCCAAAAGATATGGCAGCTGAATTGTACAAGCCGTTTGTGATCAGGAAGCTGATTGAACGCGGTATTGTTAAAACAGTAAAATCTGCCAAGAAAATTATAGATAAGAAAGAACCTGTAGTTTGGGATATTTTGGAAAATGTTCTAAAAGGACATCCTGTTTTACTTAACCGTGCTCCTACATTGCACCGTTTAGGGATACAAGCTTTCCAGCCTAAACTTATTGAAGGAAAAGCTATTCGTTTACACCCACTTGTATGTACTGCATTTAATGCGGATTTCGATGGGGATCAAATGGCAGTTCATTTACCCTTAGGACCTGAAGCTATTTTAGAATCTCAACTTCTAATGTTAGCATCTCATAACATCCTAAACCCGGCAAATGGTTCACCGATTACGGTACCTTCTCAGGATATGGTCTTGGGGCTATACTATATGACCAAGGAACGCAAGTCTACCAAGGAAACAAAAGTACTTGGTGAAGGCCTTACCTTTTATTCCTACGAGGAAGTGGTAATTGCCTTTAATGAAGGAAGAGTAGAACTTAATGCGGGAATCAAGGTACGTGCCAAGGATTTCAACGAAGAAGGAGAACTTGTTAATCAGATCATTCCAACCACTGTAGGTAGGGTGCTCTTTAACATGGTGGTGCCAGAACAAGCTGGGTACGTAAATGACGTATTGAATAAGAAATCACTTCGTGATATTATCGGACAGATCCTTGCGGTTACGGATGTACCAACTACAGCCGACTTCCTTGATAAGATCAAGACAATGGGATATGAGTTTGCCTTTAAAGGTGGATTGTCCTTTAGTTTAGGGGATATTATCATCCCTCAGGAAAAACACGAAATGATTGCCGATGCCAATGAACAGGTAGATGGCATTATGGCGAACTATAACATGGGTCTTATTACGAACAACGAACGCTATAATCAGGTGATCGATGTTTGGACCTCTACAAACGCTATGCTTACTGAGCTTGCCATGAAAAGGATCCGTGAGGATCAGCAAGGGTTTAACTCAGTGTATATGATGTTAGATTCAGGAGCAAGGGGTTCTAAGGAACAGATCAGACAGCTTACCGGGATGCGTGGATTGATGGCTAAGCCAAAGAAATCTACCGCAGGTGGGGGAGAGATCATTGAAAACCCTATCCTTTCCAACTTTAAGGAAGGATTGTCAATTTTGGAATACTTTATCTCTACTCACGGTGCGCGTAAAGGACTTGCGGATACAGCCTTAAAAACTGCCGATGCTGGTTACCTGACACGTAGATTGGTAGACGTTTCACAAGATGTGATCGTAAACATTGAAGATTGCGGCACTTTAAGAGGTATTGAAGTAGAAGCTCTGAAGAAGAACGAAGAGATAGTAGAAACACTTGGAGAAAGAATCCTTGGTCGTGTTTCTTTACACGATGTGTTCAATCCTTTAACAGAAGAGTTACTTATTGAAGCCGGGCAGCAGATCATGGAATCTGATGTACGGAAAATTGAGGCGTCTCCAATTGAAAAAGTGGAGGTGCGTTCTGCATTAACCTGTGAAGCCCAAAAAGGTATTTGTGGTAAATGTTATGGCCGTAACCTTGCAACCAATAAGATGGTACAAAGAGGAGAAGCCGTAGGTGTAGTTGCAGCTCAGTCTATTGGAGAACCAGGAACGCAGTTAACATTGCGTACCTTCCACGTAGGTGGTATTGCAGGTAACATTTCTGAAGATAATAAGTTAGAAGCCAAGTTTGGTGGAAAAGCGGAAATTGAAGATCTGCGTACTGTAAAAGGTGAAAACAGCGAAGGGAAACCGGTAGATATCGTTATTTCCAGAACTTCAGAGATTAAAGTAGTAGACAAGAAAACGGGGATCACCCTTAGTACAAATAATATTCCTTATGGATCACAGCTGTTCGTTAAGAATGGTGGGATGGTTGAAAAAGATCAGATTGTTTGTCAGTGGGATCCTTACAACGGTGTAATTGTTTCAGAATTCCCAGGGAAGATTGCCTATGAGAATATTGAGCAAGGTATAACCTATCAGGTAGAGATTGATGAACAAACCGGATTCCAGGAGAAAGTGATCTCAGATTCCAGAAACAAAAAACTCATCCCTACCTTATTGATCATGAATGCCAAGGATGAAGTGTTACGTTCGTATAACTTGCCTGTTGGTTCACATATCATGGTAGATGACGGGGAAAAGATCAAAGAAGGTAAGATCCTGGTAAAAATTCCACGTAAGTCGGCCAAATCCGGAGATATTACAGGTGGTTTACCTAGGGTGACCGAATTGTTCGAAGCTCGTAATCCATCCAATCCGGCTGTAGTATCGGAAATAGACGGGGTCGTATCTTTTGGTAAGATCAAAAGAGGAAACCGTGAGATCATTATAGAATCTAAATTGGGAGAACAAAAGAAATATCTTGTAAAATTATCTAACCAGATCCTGGTACAAGAAAATGATTATGTTCGTGCGGGAATGCCATTATCTGATGGCTCCGTAACTCCTGAGGATATTCTTGCCATCAAAGGTCCTTCTGCTGTACAACAATACCTGGTGAACGAAGTTCAGGAGGTATACCGTTTACAGGGGGTAAAGATCAACGATAAGCATTTTGAAGTAGTGGTACGTCAGATGATGCGTAAAGTGCGTATTCAGGATCCGGGAGATACTATTTTCCTTGAAAATCAATTGATTCACAAGGATGATTTTATTGAAGAGAATGATGAGATCTTCGGTAAGAAGGTTGTTCTGGAGCCAGGTGAATCTGAAAACCTAAAAGCTGGTCAGATCATTACAGCGCGTGAATTGAGGGATGAGAATTCCATTTTAAAACGTGCTGATAAGTCGCTCGTAACAGCCAGAGACGCTGTAGCAGCAACGGCTACTCCTGTACTTCAGGGAATCACAAGAGCTTCCTTGCAGACCAAATCGTTTATTTCGGCAGCTTCCTTCCAGGAAACTACCAAGGTGTTGAACGAAGCGGCCGTAAGTGGTAAGATTGATGACCTGGAAGGTTTAAAAGAGAACGTTATCGTAGGACATAAGATTCCTGCCGGTACCGGGATGCGCGACTATGAATCAATTATCGTAGGTTCCAAACAGGAATACGACGAGATCATGGCCCGCAAGGAAGAATTAAAATTCTAATTCAACAGCCCTCAACCTTCCGGTTGGGGGTTTTTTATAAAGTATCCAGAAAATATTCTTAGATCATGGCAGAGAAAGACAACAAACAAAAGCAGATCAATATAGAATTGGATGAAAAAACAGCAGAGGGGATTTATTCTAATCTTGCTATAATCAACCATTCTGTGTCAGAATTTGTGATCGATTTTATAAGTATGATGCCTGGCGCACCAAAGGCGAAAGTTAAAAGCAGAATTGTACTGACTCCTCAACACGCCAAGAAATTCCTAAAGGCATTGAATGATAACGTGAATAGATTTGAGAAGGCCCATGGGAATATTAAGGACTATGAACAGCCTCCTATTCCATTAAATTTTGGTCCTACAGGTGAAGCATAACAATAAGACCCGGACGATGTTCCGGGTTTTTTTATGTCTTCTTATGAGAATTCGGAAGTAAAATGCAAGGTGACGTTAGGGTATTTCTGTTGTGTCATTTGCAATGAGAACTGAGAATCTGCCAAAAAGACCAATTGCCCTCTTTTGTCCTTGGCAAGGAATTTTTGTTTCACCCTTTTAAATTCCTGAAATTCAACACTTTTCGGATCTTTTGGCTCCACCCAACACGCTTTATGCACAGGGAAGTTCTCATAGGTGCATTTTGCACCATACTCATGCTCCAGACGGTATTGGATAACCTCGTATTGCAGGGCTCCTACCGTCCCAATTACTTTTCTTCCATTAAGCTCTAGCGTGAATAATTGCGCAACTCCTTCGTCCATAAGCTGATCGATCCCTTTGTAGAGTTGTTTAGCCTTCATAGGATCGGCATTGTTAATATATCTGAAGTGTTCCGGCGAAAAACTTGGAATGCCTTTGTAATGAAGTGATTCCCCTTCTGTGAGGGTATCTCCAATCTTAAAATGCCCTGTATCATGTAAGCCAACAATATCACCGGGAAACGAAATATCCACGATCTCTTTCTTTTCGGCGAAGAATGCATTGGGGCTCGAGAATTTTAAATTCTTGGCATGGCGGACATGCAAATAAGGTTTGTTTCTTTCAAAAGTCCCGGAAACGATCTTTATAAAAGCGAGTCGATCCCGGTGTCTGGGATCCATATTGGCGTGGATCTTAAAGACAAATCCGGTCATTTGTTTTTCATCTGCCTTTACCAGACGCTCTTCCGCCATTTTGTCTCTTGGAGGTGGAGCAATTTCTATAAAACAATCAAGTAGTTCACGTACCCCAAAATTGTTGAGCGCAGAGCCAAAAAAAACGGGTTGCTGCCCACCGTCTAAATACGCTTGTTTATTAAAAGGTGGATAGACCCCCGTAATAAGTTCCAGATCATCTCTAAGAGTTTCTGCCGCTTTGTTTCCAATGATCTTTTCCAGTTCAGGATTGCTGAGATCATCGAAGGCAATGGTCTCTTCTATGTTTTTTTTGCTATTCCCGCTAAAGAGATTGATGTTTTTCTCGTAAATATTATAGATCCCCTTAAAATCGTATCCCATCCCAATGGGGAAACTTAATGGTGTAACGCGTAGGCCCAATTTTTGTTCTACCTCATCCAGAAGGTCAAAGGCATCCTTCCCTTCCCGGTCCATTTTATTGATAAAGACGATCATTGGGATCTTTCTCATCCTGCAGACTTCCACCAGTTTTTCGGTTTGTTCCTCCACCCCCTTGGCCACATCTATCACTACAATAACACTATCTACAGCTGTAAGGGTGCGAAAGGTATCTTCGGCAAAATCCTTGTGACCCGGTGTATCCAGGATGTTTATCTTCTTATCCTTATAAATAAAAGCCAATACAGAAGTTGCTACCGAGATCCCACGCTGCCGTTCAATTTCCATAAAATCACTGGTAGCGGATTTTTTGATCTTGTTGTTTTTTACAGCACCAGCTTCCTGAATAGCGCCACCAAATAACAGCAATTTTTCAGTCAGGGTGGTCTTCCCCGCATCGGGGTGAGAAATGATCCCGAAAGTTCTTCGTCTGGCAATTTCCTTCTTGAAATTCACGTAAAAAATTTTTGCAAAAGTAAGAGAATTTATCGGGACAAAAATGATCTGGTTGAGGGTTGAGATGCAGAATATTTCGATGAATGGGTTACACCTTACACGGAATATACTTTTCTGTACATTACTTCTGCCTTAAATATCCTACTTTTTATCGTTTTATCGATTAAAATGGTTGCTTGTGGAGTGAGTTCAAAGAAAGGACTTAAACAATTTGTGGTAACCTTATAATACTATATATTGCATCTTACTTTTTAGATTCCCAAAGTCTTACCAAAAGTACTCCTACAGGCCATGGTGCTTAGTTTAATAATAACTAACCTATATGGAGAACTTTACTTTTTTTAGAATGCAAAAAGCATTTTATATTTCTTTTTTGTTTGCGATTTGCCTTGTATTCTCATCCCAGATTTCTTATGGCAAGATGGATCCGGTTACGGATACCACATTACTCATCAAAGGCAATGATACTGATGGAGATGGCGTTAAGGACAATGTAGATGTCGATGATGACAATGACGGTATTTTGGATGTGAATGAGGACAAAAATGCCGATGGGGATAATGACCATACTACAAATCCAACTGATACCGACGGGGACGGGATTCCTGATTACCTCGATATTGATTCAGATAATGACGGTATTTTAGACAATGTTGAGGCCCAAACTACTTTTGGTTATATAGCACCATCCGGGATTGATGCTGATGGCGATGGGCTCGATGATATCTATGCATGTGTTGATAGTGACACTGGCAGTAGTGATGGTGTTTGTAATTACAATAGTAAGGAAAGTAAGTATAAAGGAAAGGACAAAGTTACCTTATGCCATAAAGAAGATAAAAGCCCGAATAACCCGCGAAATGGATATCATGAAATAACGGTGGCACCTGCTGCTGTTCAGGCTCACCTGGATCATGGAGATTTCTTGGGACCCTGTCCGGAAACGCCAGACGATGCCTGCGGACTTACCCCGGTAGACACAGATGGTGATCAAATTCCTGATTATCTGGATATTGACTCTGATAACGATGGAATTCTCGATAATGTAGAAGCACAAACTACGGCCGATTTTATCCCGGTTTGTACAAATGATAGTGACGGTAATGGTTTAGACGATCA
>CBDUON010000043.1:0-15422 GCA_965368835.1 uncultured Eudoraea sp.
TAATCTCGGCAGAATGCCTACTTACTCTTACTATTTCGTCTAGTAATTCTTGTGAGTTTGCATAATAAAGAGACCCGGCAAAAGTAATTATGTCAAAATAGTCATTTGGAAAATCAAGCTTGTTCGTATTGTAGATGGAGTATTCTACTCTGGAATGAGGAATTGATTTCCGCAACATGTCTGGGCTGGGATCTATTCCAATAACCTTGTTACAATAATGCGCTAAGGCAATTGAAGAATGTCCTGTGCCGCATCCTACATCTAATCCAAAATTATATGTTCCATCTTCTTCAAAGTATTCATTGAGAATTTTTGAATGTAAAGAAGGGCGGTAGGCAGAGTAATGCGTTGCCGTAATGTGGTCATATTCATTAAGCATCTTCTAATTATCAGTTACACTGTCTACCTAATTAGTGTTTCCATTTCACAGTCTGTATTATTTGTCAGTCCATACAGCTAATTCATTTCCTGAGGGATCCATAAAATGGAATCTACGTCCGCCCGGAAAGGAGAAAATATCTTTTGTGATCTTACCAGCAGCAGCTATGATCTTAGTTTTTATCAGTGTAAGGTCTTTATGATACAGCACTATTAGTGCGCCATTTACAATGTTATTTTCTGTTTTTTCAAACCCTCCCTCCAGTCCGCTTTTTGAAAAAGCTATATAGGTAGGTCCATAATCTGTAAAGGACCAATCAAAAGCAGTGGAATAGAATTTCTTTATTTTATCAAGGTCTCTGGCTTTGAATTCAATATAGTTTATGTGGTTGTTTTTTATTTCCATTATCATCAGTTAAATACAGTCATAACCCTGATATTATTTCATGAGTTGTTCCATCAATTTTATGGCTGTTGTTTCTCCTTTCTTTCTCACAAATTCGCGAGGCGTGTTATCACCTACTTCATAGGTAAAAGACTCGGCCCCAAATTCGAAAAAGAAGAAGGCCGTGGAATTAATTTTGTTGCCAGTTCCGGGGCTGGGCCTAATATTGGGTTTATAACCGGGGAACTCATCTTCCAATCCGGCAATTACTTTAGGTACCAGGCCGGGCATATTCCCTTTTAGTTCAGGAGTTATTGTATAGAAAATATCTTCCCATGTAGAATGAAAATCGACCCCAAAATAAAAAGTGCCGCCGGTTTCGGCTATTTTATGTTGCATAAAATCCCGTATTGCCCGGGTCTCTGGTTGATTAAAACTTTCCCAGTCTCTATTCAGATCAATGCCACCAAAATTATGTCGCCAATGGCCATTATCCACCCCATCCGGATTTACAAGCGGAACTACATAAGTATTATATCTTGCCCTAAATCGTTTTGCCAGGTCTGTATCCGCACAAAGGGTTTCAATAAACGCCTGCATGGCCAGAAACCCGGTGACCTCAGGGGGGTGTTGTCTTGAAATAACCATGATCATTCTCTGATCGTTGCTTTCCCCAATTCTAAGCAGATTAACAGGTCTTCCCTGGTTGCTTTTTCCAATAGTTGATCTGGTAACAAAAGAATTGGTCAATAATTTATTTGCCCAGCTATCAACTACGGATGAGGTGATCAATTCCTGAGCAGAGACCCAAAGAGTGTCTTTGTTTACAGTTAGCTGCATTGTAATGCTTTCTGCCAATTCTCTTTCGTTATAGATTTTCTTAACCGTTGTATACTTTAAAGAATCCAGTGCATCCCATTCGGAACCATTTTTACTGAGTTTTGGAAAGTACCTATGAAAGGCATCTTCATTATAGGTGAGTTTTACATAGAGCTCTTTTTCAGTTTCTGCCCAAATTTTAAATCCATACCAGGGGCTTGGATTAATAGGTGAATTCTCAGAAGTTATTAAAACCGAAATAAGGGTATCGTTGTTACGGGCAACCCCATTCATGCGGGCGCCACTATAATCATTAGACATAAACACCCCATCGCCAAGATCAAAAACTCCGGTATACTGCCGTTGAACAGGCACTGTTTTAGTGCTGACTTTCCTGATCGGTGCCTGTCCCTGCCATTGAGTAGCCGACTTACACCCGAGGAAGCAAATGATTATGATTAGAGTAAAAAAGGCTCCTAATTTCATCTAGTTGGTCTTTAAAATTGTTTAGTCATACTACAGGAAATACTCCTATTATTGATCTCTTCAATTGTCATGTATTCTCTTTAAAATTTTTGTCAATTAGTATGTAAGGGAATAGAAATCCCTAATGCGGCTGCTCCTGCGTACTGTTTTACGCTTGGTTGAAAATAATACGTAAAAGCAATATCAACAGTATGTTTAGTTCCTATTTCCAGCCCAAAGGAGAATGGAATATGCAGGATCAGGCCACTTTGATCAATATTGGTAGCCGGGGTAAACGTTACAAAAGAGCCTGCAGACATGCCAATGCCGCCTTCTACATATGGTGCAACCCAAGGTATAGGAGCCGTAATCCGTGCTTTTCCTCCAATTAAAAATGCCTTTGAAGTTGATTTGTAGTTGGTGGGATTTTGATTGGTGTCTTCCCCATTAGATTTTGTAAGGATGAGACCGGCATATGGCCTTAAGCTGAACCATTTGGCCAGGCCAAGTACATATTCCCCCTGCAGGTAAAATCCGGAGTCAACTACATCCACATCATCATAAGGTGTACTTAATCCTAACCCAATTGAAATATCTATGGAGGTGCTTTGTACATATTGAGCAGAGACTTGAACACAAACGAATAGTGTAAAAATGATAATGATTTTTCTCATTTTTTCCTAATTAAATTGAATTGATCTTACATGGATAGTGACTCCTTTACTGCCTAAAAATACAAAGCCCAGGGGCGTCTCTATAATTTTTTTATCTGCCGTCTTAAACTGATCTATAGGCACTTCATAAGTTTCCCATCTATCAGTTACTTTTAGGTTAACTCTAGACTCGGTGCCATCATGAAGATCATACTTATCCTTCATCATAAGAGCAAATTCCTCACCACCGGTCTCACCTTTCATTTCAAGAATTACATTTTTGTATTTTGTAAAATCCATTTCTGTGACACGCCCATTAAGTGCCCCAATGCTGAAATAAGGTGAGCCCCAGGAAAATGTATTTTCAGGATAGGTTAAAACTGTATAATCATCCTCATATTTTACCCCATCGTAGTATTCGTTGCCAGATTGTGCATAAATCAACCTGAACCCTGACGGTACTTTGCCATTAATCAATAGATTCAGGAAATCAACTTCTGCATATGTAAACAGCGTACCGCTAAAATTTATCTTGGTCTCCTCGTCAATATTCACTTCACCCTTATTGACCATTTCGATATATTTTTCGCCAAGCAGGATTTGCTGCTCATATAAACTGCTCATATTTGCTTCTTCAAAACTTCTAGCCAGGAGCTCTATGGTATTTTCATCATGTAAAATCTCCAAAAATCTCTCTTGAGGATCCTTGGTCATATATTCCCATGGTCTCAAAAAAAGTGCACTTCCTTTGTTTCTAAATTTATTGGACCAGATTTGATAGTCGCTCTTCAATATCTGATTGTATTCCTCTTCCTGCTTTTGTATACGTTCGGCAGCGGAGTAATATGTGTGAAGTAATAATTCAATATCTGTTCCCTGAAGTTTACTCAGATAGATAGAATTTTTTAATGCTTCAAAAGAACTTGTATTGGGTTGGTAATAAATAGTAGTTGTTAATTCATCAAATGAGTTTGATATATAAGCGTAATCTATAAAAGCTAAAGAAGGCTTTTGTTTATCTATGTAGGCATTAAAGATAGAATCTGCATGCTTCCCAATATTTACTCTGGCCGTTTTTATTAAACTCAGATTTCTAATATCTGATCCAATGGCACTTGAAATGCTTTTCATTAAGCCATTCAATTCTTTTTCCTGAATACGCTCTTCATTTTTATTATTTATTTGAAGCGCAAGTAATATCCCAATAACAACCAGAACAATTTCACCAATAGCGTAAAGTAGATACTTACCGAATTTACTTTCAGTAAGCAATTGTTGTCTAATTTTCCGTAAGAATTTAATCATAGGTGAGTTAGCCTAGCGTCATTTTTTGGTTGAAGGAAGCCTGCCTTTTATAAATTTGAACTGCCCATTGTGATTCGATTCATGTTCGCATACATGAAACCATTTGCAATAGTTGTTGGTAGGTCCCCAGGGCCATGCCTCATCCACGGTCATTAACCATTCATCATCCCGTTTTGCGAATTCTTTGAGTGTGACCTCTCTGACATCTTTTAATTTTTGGAGATAGAAATCAAGATCGTTTCCTTTAATAGTTTTTCGCGCCTCCTCTCCCAGTCCTGAAGCAATACTCCAGTTCTTTATATCTTCTTCGGCCCAATCGCCCCATTCTTTCCCCTCAAAACTATGAATTTGGTAAAACCTTTCTGTTGCCGCTAAATGCATCAACATGGCCCCTATAGAATTGGCATTTTCATCAACCAGATAATCCAGATCCTCGACACTCATATTTTTTACAGGGAGTAAGATTACCATACGCATCCAATCCATCATAGATACCAGGGTTCCAATTTGTGGACTATACCCCTTTTTAGGCCCGATAATATTAATTCCGTCCTGACTCATTATGGGATTGGCCATGGCTGATTGTGGCAATGCCAACAGACTACCCGTTCCCAAGGCAAATAAGGAAGAATTTTTAATAAATTTTCTGCGATCAATCCTTTTGCTTTCGTTTTTCATTTTATATAGAATTATATAATTCTTGATACTGTTTTATAGTAAGCTAGGTTGCGTAAAATTCCAATGTTCAACAATCTTTGCATTTTCATAAAATTTGAAGAAGTACATGGTGGTATATTCATCAAGCTTAAGTCAGATTTGGCTGGTTACAATCAAGACTTATAAGCTAAATATATAATAAATATAAGTAGGAAAATTATTCTGTGAACTCCTCAAGAGTGACATGATCATAATACTTTGGTATTATTCCTATACCGGGTTTTAAAAAAGTATCTTTGTTTTGTATTATTTATCTGCTAATATTAATCATTCCTTCGCACAACTTTAGCGAATTCCTTGGGCATACTTCTTTACGCCCTTAATATGATTAATGTAATTCTGGTGACCAAATTAAGGTCTGATTGCTGGGAAGTAACTATCTAATAGTTGTTTTAATCATGCGCTTTGCCAAGGTAATTACTCTGCAATTCGTTTCAATTTATAAAAATATGACTTTAATGAAAATGGGTGTTATTGGCACTTCAAGAAAAGAAGATGAAAGACGAGTACCTATCCATCCGGAACATTTAAATAGACTGCCTGAGAATATTCGCAAACAACTGATTTTTGAGAAAGGATATGGCTCTCCTTTTAATTTCACAGACAAAGAAATTAGCGAGTTAGCAGGTGGAATAGCTACGCGAAGTGAAATTTTATCCGACCTAGGATCGGCTATTATTGCCAAACCAGTTTTATCTGATTTAAAAGAGATGAAGGATGGCGGCATAATTTGGGGGTATCCTCATTGTGCCCAACAAATGGAAATCACTCAAACGGCTATAGATAAAAAATTAACCCTGATTGCTTTTGAAGATATGTATGTGTGGCATCCTAACGGACAAATGGGGCGGCATACTTTTTATAAGAATAATGAAATGGCTGGGTATTGTGCGGTCATTCATGCGCTTCAGTTAAAGGGAATAGATGGGCATTATGGGAACCAAAGGAAGGTAATAATATTTAGTTTTGGTGCTGTTAGCCGAGGCGCCATTTACGCTTTAAAAGCACATGGTTTCAGAGATATTACGATCTGTATTCAAAGACCAGATCACGAGGTTAGAGAAGAAGTTTTAAATGTCCACTATGTGCGAATTAAAAAAGGAAATGAGAACGAACCCCGGTTAATTGTTGTTGAGCACGATGGTTCTGAACGATCGTTATTGGATCTAATACATGAATCTGAGATAATAATTAATGGAACGTACCAGGATACAGATAATCCAATTGATTATGTGAAAGAAGATGAAAAATCTATGCTTAAACCCGGCACACTAATTATAGATGTAAGTTGTGATGAAGGCATGGGGTTTTATTTTGCAAAACCTACTTCTTTTAAAAATCCGATGATAACAATTGACAAAATTGATTATTATGCTGTGGATCATACACCCAGTTATTATTGGGAAAGTGCTTCAAGATCTATTTCTGCTGCATTAATGGTACATCTGCCTTATGTGATAGCCGGCCGTGAAGGGTGGAATGACAACAGCACTATTAAAAATGCCATCAATGTTGATAATGGCGTGATTGTAAAAGACAATATTCTAAGATTTCAAAACCGAAGTTCTAAGTATCCACATTTAATAAAAGAGTAATGGAATTAATCGGGATTTCCAGATGTTGATCAACCAATTAAAATTTGGCAAGCCGTTAAAGATTTCTTCATTTTTTGTAAAGCAAACCATTCAATGATGGCAGAATTAATTGTAAACAAACCAACTCCTATTGCTCTTAAAAAACAACTGGAGTTGTATGATCGCTCTACAAATTTTAAGCGTACTATAAAGGCCTTGGAAGAGGGTAAACCTATCTTGATATCGGGGTTTTACAGCGATGGATTATTTCTGCTTAAGGCGTTAAAGGGACATCTAAAAAGAAAAATGCCTTACGAATCTTTTCAGGAGCAACGTGCGTACAGGGCGGCTTATAGAAAGTTGTCCAATCTTATTTTAATAGAAGTTGTAGATCATACATTAGCCGTTCAAAAAGCTCCTTTTATTGGTTGGTTGGAAAAGCTTTATACGGAATCTGGTAATTTCTTTTTGTCATATCCTCAGATACAAGGACTAAACAGTTCCTGGCAATGGTATAAAAATGGGATCTCCATTCCCGTCTTGAGAAATAAGATACATCCGTATTACGGCGTTTATTTCCCAACACGTTTTGAACATTTAGACCTTTTTGATAATTGGTTAAAACGGTATGATGGATTAAAGAAAACAGCCATAAATGTTGGGGTTGGTAGTGGGGTCCTTTCTTTTCTAATGATCAAACATGGATTTCAGAAGGTATTTGGGACCGATACAAACCCTAATGCAATTGTCGGATTAACAGAATTTATGGGTGACACTAAGCTATCCCGAAAGATAGAATTAGATTATAATCCTCTTTTTGGGAAATTTGAAAAGCAGACGGAACTAATTGTGTTTAATCCCCCCTGGTTACCGGCATCTCAAAAACTAGATAGCATTGATGAAGCTATCTATTACAATAAGAACCTATTCTCTGATTTTTTTGCGGTGGCAAAGGAACGACTATTGCCAGAAGGAAAACTGCTACTTATATTCTCTAATCTGGCACAACTAACAAATGTGACCAAGGAACATCCAATAGAAAAGGAATTAGCACATGGCGGCCGATTTCAATTGGAGAGATGCTTTAAAAAGAAGGTGAAGGTCGCTTCGAAAAAAACAAAGCGCGATCTGCATTGGCGCTCTTCAGAAGAAGTAGAACTTTGGGTTTTGACACATAAGTAAGTTTCCAAAGGAAATATCAGTAGTGGCCAGAACAAACAACTAGTTTCAGACTTTATTGTAGCGCGTTATAAATTAATTTGATTTAAACAGCACGTAAAATCTTTTCCATCTTACGCCCTTTTGCTAACTCATCTACCAACTTGTCTAAATACCTTGTCTTTTGCGTTATAGGATTTGTAATATCTTCAACCCTATAGCCACAAATTACTCCGGTAATGAGTTTCGCTTTGGGGTTTAATTCGGCACTCTGAAAAAACTGTTCAAAAGTCACCTTGTTTTTAATAAGCTCGTTTAGTTTTTTTTCATCAAAACCGGTTAGCCATTCAATTACCCGGTGTAATTCTTCTCTGGTCCTGCCTTTCTTCTCAACTTTTGTAAGATAATGCGGATATACAGAGGCGAATATCATTTTTGCAATGCGATCATCGTGGTGGCTTGTATCGCTCATTGTTTTACGGTTTTGTTGTTTGACATTATTGATTTTTCACCAATCTTCTTACGGCCACCCACTGTTTTAGCATATCTCTCGCATCTTGTGCTGGGTAGCCTAACACAGTTTTCCCTGCTTCCACATCATTCATAACCCCGGAGCCGGCACCAACGGTTGCACCAGAATGTATGGTGGTGTGGTCTTTTATAGAAGCACTCCCGCCTATAATAACCCCATCACCTAAGGTAACAGAACCCGCAAGTCCGCTATGCCCGGCCATAATACAAGATCGCCCCATAATACTGTTATGCGCTATTTGTACCAGGTTGTCTATTTTGCAACCATCTCCAACAATAGTGGAACTGAATTTTGCTCTGTCAACGCAAGAATTGGCACCAATTTCTACATAATGCCCAATGATTACATTCCCTATCTGTGGTATTTTCACCAGTCCCCTGCCATCGTCGCTTGGTCTGTATCCAAATCCATCTGCTCCTATACTTACATTGGTGTGAAAAATACAATGGCTGCCAATAATACAGCGTTCGCGTATGATGGTCCCGGACCATACAACGGTGTTGTCACCAATGATGGTTTCATCGAACACACAAACATTTGGGTATAAAATTACACCGCTTCCCAAGTCAACATCTTTGCCTACATAACAATTGGCTCCAATCTTACAGCCATCCCCAATTTTTGCGGATTTGTGTATAACGGCTGTTGGATGAATATCTGTGTCAAATACAGGAGCTGGCGGATTAAAAAGCTCCAATATTTCTGCCATTGCCAAATCAACATTTTTTACTTTGAGAAAGGCACGATTGTCACCGGGTTCAATATTCAGATTATTACCTATAAGGGCAGCACAGGCTTTAGAGTCTTGCCAAAATTTCGCATATTTTGTACTTCCAATGAATGTGATCTGATTGCTGTTTGCCTTTTGTAATTCTTCAGGGCCTTCAATTTTTTGGCTGGTATTGCCGATTAATTCACCTTTTACAATGTCGTTGATTTCACTTATAGAGTAAGATGTCATGTGTAATTGTATTGATTTATTAGATAGTTGTAAAGTAAGGAAAAAAGTGAACTCTATTTGGTTTTTGAATTTGAACAGTCCAAAAACACTAATTTTAAATGCGTTTATTTTTTGTGATCAATTGTTTTAAATAATAAAGTAGGGGAGTACTCCAAGAAAAGAAAGCTTGAGCATTTTTTAACCAGGTAGTTAGCCACGCTATTTTCTGTTCTGCTTATTTTAAACCTAGGCTTTTCTGAAGTACTTTTTCCGTAACCAAAATGAAACCCGAACCAATAATATCAGTGCAGGAACTTCAACTAAAGGACCAATAACTCCTGCAAACGCTTGCCCTGAATTCAATCCAAAAACAGCTATGGCAACTGCAATGGCCAATTCAAAATTATTTCCGGCCGCCGTAAACGCTACCGAAGCGGTTTTGTCATATTCCGCACCTGTTGCTTTTGTAAAGAAAAAGCCAATAATGAACATCAAACTAAAATAGATAAGAAGTGGAACAGCTATGATTAAGACGTCCATGGGAATTTCCACGATCAACTCTCCTTTTAAGGAGAACATTATAATGATCGTAAATAATAATGCAATTAAGGTCAATGGTGATATGGTCGGGATGAATTTCGTTGTGTACCATTCTTCGCCTTTTAGTCTTACTAAAATTAATCTGCTTACTATTCCCATCAAGAAAGGAATGCCCAAATAAATGGCGACGCTTTCCGCAATAGTACCAATTGAAATATCTACGATAGCCCCATCAAATCCAAAATAAGGCGGGAGAACAGTAATAAAAATCCAGGCGTAAAAACTATATGCAAACACCTGAAAAATACTGTTTAAGGCTACTAAGCCTGCACCGTATTCGCTGCTACCTTCAGCAAGGTCGTTCCAAACGAGGACCATGGCAATACAACGGGCCAAACCAATCAAAATGAGTCCAACCATATATTCCGGATAATCCCGTAGAAATGTGATTGCCAGGACAAACATTAAAACAGGGCCAATTATCCAATTGAGAATTAGTGAAATAGAAAGAATCTTTGTGTTTCGGAAAACCTTTGGCAGCAGTGAATAATTGACCTTTGCCAATGGCGGGTACATCATTACAATTAATCCGATGGCAATAGGGATATTTGTAGTTCCTTTACTGAAAGAGTTTATGATGTCTGGAAATGAAGGTATAAAATACCCAATTCCTATACCCAATGCCATTGCAATAAAGATCCAAAGTGTCAGAAATCTGTCGAGAAAACTTAATTTTTTATTGGATCCCATAGTTGTAAATAAATTTGAGAGAAAACATAAAGTAGGTATACGGATTAGTTTTTCAGTTTATGGATAAGGGGATGATAAATCAACCAATAGCCAGCGGCACTGAAGTTTATCTATGTAGTTGAAACGCGATTATTAATTCAGGTTCTCTAGTACCTTTAAAAGTTTTTGCTGAACCTCTAAAGCAAGGCTCCCTAAAGCTTTATTTTCTACTGCCCCCATAGAAGCTATAGGATCCACAACGGAAACCTCAACTTCGCCATTTTCATGTTCTTCAACTATTACATTACAAGGCAGAAGCACACCTATCTTATCTTCACTACTCAATGCTTTATGAGCAAAATGTGGATTACAGGCACCTAATATTTTGTATTTCTTAAAGTCCACATCAATTTTCTTTTTCAGAGTTTCTTTCACATCTATTTCGGTTAATACTCCAAAACCTTCATTTTTCAATTCAGCTGTTACTTGTTCGATAGCATCATCGAAACTTTTTCCAACCAATACTTTGTTAAAATAATAACTCATAGTTTTTAAAATTTAAGAATTTACACTAAGTGATCTCTTTATTTGTTTTTGACGAATCTGATAATAATTCATTAATCTCATTTAGTTCTTTCTTGGTTAAAGGTCGCCATTTACCAAGGGGAATATCTAAATTAATATTCATTATACGATACCGTTCCAGTTGGCGCACCTTGTTACCCAGATGCTCACACATGCGTCTAATTTGCCTGTTTAGCCCTTGAGTAAGAATAATTCTGAAGCGATGCTTATCTATCTGTTCCACAAAACATTTTCTGGTAACTGTGTCCAAAATAGGGACCCCGTTACCCATTTTATGGATAAAGGATTTGGTAATAGGGTGTTCTACGGTTACCAAGTATTCCTTTTCGTGATTATTTCTGGCACGAAGTATTTTATTTACTATATCGCCATCGTTCGTTAACAGAATTAGGCCCTGACTATCTTTATCGAGTCTTCCAATAGGAAAAATACGCTCGGGGTAATTGATATAATCAATAATGTTATTTTTCTCTCTTCGGGTGTCTGTTGTGCATACAATCCCTCTCGGTTTATTAAAAGCAAGGTAGACCGGCTTATTTTCCTGGCCGGTAATCAGTTTTCCGTTTAAACGAATTTCATCCTTAGAGGATACTTTACTTCCTAATTCGGCAACTACACCATTGATGGTCACCTGCTTTAGACCAATTAATTTATCAGCCTCTCTGCGTGAACAATACCCAATTTCGCTAAAATATTTATTTATGCGAACCAAATTCTTATCTTCCATATGTTCGCTAAAATTGATTGCAGAGTGTAGGTGTTTGATTAGTTGTGAAAAATGTACGGCCTTCTTTTTTATCGAAGAATAAAGTTAGCGAATTGTGTTGAATTTCCCTTTAGGAATTCAGGCGTAATGGATTAAATTAAAATGTTGGCGTCTGTTTATTTCGTACGAGTCTTAGGATTTAGATACGTTTTAATTCTAAAATACTCCTTGGACAGTTTATTGTTATTTTAGATTATAGTTGCAAGGTGTATTCATTCCCTCTGTAACTCCTCAATCGCTTGTAGTATATCCTGTTTATCTTTTTCTAAATCGTCCGCTACTCTTCTGAAAAATGTTTGTCTATCATTGGGATAATTCAGTTCATAATCCACCGGAATTCCAATGTTTTCATAAACCTTGTCATTAATATCTGTGTACACTTCATTAGACAGAGAAAAGTACCATCCATTAGGCAACGATTTTTGTAATGCGTCAGAAATTGCGCCATTGGTGTGAGAACCAATTCGTTTAATTTGATTTAATTCTAATGAACTTAATGCCATCATATCTGTAGCACTTGCAGATTGTTGAGAAGTAAGAAGATAGACCGGCTTTGTGTAAGTCACTAATGCAGGTTCTAAGTAGATTGGGGTTTTTATAGTATAACCGTTCTTATTTCTTGCTTTTTTTGTTGCAATTTGTCTTCTTTCCTGATTAAAGCGTCTTAGTATTTCTAATCCCACTTCATCCTGACCTCCCCCATTAAAACGAACATCTATAATTATAAATTTTGTTGTCCAAAGGTCCTTCATTACGTTGTCCAGAATTGAGCTAATTCCCTGTACTTCCATTTCTACTTGCGCACTGTAGTTAAGTTTATCGAACTCGTCGATATAGGTTGAAACAAAACCATTTTCCTTTACAAGACTTTCGGACAAATTTAGATCTGCAAAAAGCCACATCGCATTTACTTGGACATAACCAATATTGTTCTCCATTTTTCCCCATTTAACAAGCCATGAATCCTTAGTGAGATCTTCTTTTAAATAATGTTTTGCCACAAGCCCTGCAATTGTAAAATCACCATACTCTTTCTGTGACTCCTCTTTTTCAGTATTTATTTCTTGTAAATGGGCCAATTCATATACCTCATCTGTTGGTTCTATTTCACCGTGATTATCATGTATACTATCAATAATATTCTGCATAGTTAAATACAATTCAACTTCTGTTGTGTTTGAGTTGATTTTCTTTTTTGAAGTTTTATACAGACTTTCCCAATCTATTTTATTTAGTTCGAAATAGGCATAATGGTTTTTGTATGTCTCCGCGAATACCTCAAAGTTGTAGGAGATGTTGTTTATGTCTTTATTGCTTTGCTGACACACATTCGGTAATTTGTTCATTCTTAAATAAGAATACGTACTTAAACCTCTTTTTACTGTAAGCGTGTCATTGGATAAATGTATTGAACTGCTAAGCTCAGATATGTTTCCTTGTTTTGATGGTAAACAGGAAATCTCCGTTATGTCATAATATTTGTAGGTGGTAGAGTCTATATTCAGAATTTTTCCGTAACCAATTGATTCCCAAATTCCCTCAATAGAATTGATCTTTTGCTTATTTGATTTACAGGAAAATAATAGACTGAAAATTACTATTAGAAAGGTAAGTTTCATAAGTGCTTGCATTTGGTAACATTTACTTACTAAAGGATTAAATAATATGATAAATGTTGCAGTATTGATCAAAAATGTATCACCTGGGAGGGATGATGATTTATAGTCATTGCTATGGATAGTCTTTTCAATACAGTCCAACCTTTCCTTTCACTGAATCAAATATTTTTTTTGAATCAAAACCAATCCCATTTTTAAAAACGATTTCGATTTTTCTAATGTTAGAAACATCTTTTGACAAGTCGCCTTGCATCAATACCAAATCGGCTTTTTTCCCAACTTCTATAGTGCCTGTTTCATTTTCAATTTCCAAATATTTTGCACCGTTCAATGTTGCCAATTTTATTGCTTCCTCTATCTTAAAACCTGTTTCACTAAGCAGCTCTATTAATCTCTGGTTCGAATAACCGGCAATGGTTTTTCCACTTCCGGTAGGATCTGTTCCCACAATAATATTCCCGCCCATAGCATGAAATTTCATTATCCGTTTCATTTCTTTTTTAAAGCCTATTAAAGCCAGAGAATCTCTTTTTGTGTTTTTTGATTGATCGTATATCGTTTGCATCTGTTCTAACAAATACGGGGCAAGTGCAACACCTCCTCCTCCGGGAATAACCTCTCTATTTGTAAATGGTTCAAATACTGTTGGCGTATATGTGAGGGTTACATTTTTTTCTATAAGTAATTTCATTAAAGCTGTTAAATCTGGATCGTTTACATCTAGCCCCGTCAGGGATTCTCCGCTGCCAACGCATTGATTTTCTTGTTTGTCCGCGACAAAATCCGTAGAGGCCATAAAGCTATGTTCCAAATTGTCAATTCCCAGATCAGCTGCTTCACGGTAGGTTATGGAACATAAATGACCAGTGACCTTAATATTTTTTGCATGAGAAATTTTGATAATCTCACTTAAGTCATCTTTAGAAATGTTGTTATAGACTTTTACCGAAGTAATACCCTTATTGAACCAATAGTTCAACCAATTTTCAATGTTCTCATCTCCATAAAGCGATTGCAGTTGAGGTATAAATCCTACTCGTTCAATATGAGGGGTTGAAACATCTATAGTTGGCCCTGTTAATTTTCCATTATTGATTAAATTCCTTACGTTCAAATCTGCATTAGCCTCCAAACTCCCTGCAGTTCTCATGGTGGTTACTCCTCCTGCCAAATACATTTGTGGGAAGGAATTGGTCATATGAGTCCCCTTATAATGATTGTCAAAGGGTTTTCCGTAGAATAAATGTTCGTGCATCATTATTAAACCTGGAATCAAAGTTTTGCCGGTGGCATCAATGATTCTTACATTTCCAGGGAGTGTTATCTCGCCCGTATTGCCAATAGCAGCAATCTTGTTATTGCGCAATAAAATATCTTGATTGTATTTTACAACTCCTCCGGTGCCATCAATTAGGGTAACATTTTTAATTACTAAAATTGAATCCTGTACTTCGATAAAATTGGTGACTTGTTTTGATAAGGCTTGCCCGAAGCTCATTTGATGAAATATTAAAAGCAATGCAGATACTAGGATAAATTTGGTTTCTTTCATTTTCAAAGTATGTTTAATGGTTAAAACAGCTGGCATTTAAAAGCCTTTATTATTAATAAAGGTCATTCAATTTCTTTCAATAGATCAACAAGATCAAGAGGCTTTGTGTACATTTCTAAAGAACCGTCTATTTTTTTTGGCCACGTTTCTTTTGCTTTATCCCAATACAATTCAATCCCATTTTTATCAGGATCATCAAGATACAAAGCTTCAGAGACACCATGGTCTGATGCACCAGTCAACGGATAGTTAGCCTTTTGAAGCCGATTAAGAATGTTTGCAAGGTCTTTTCTTGTTGGGTATAGTATTGCTGTGTGAAAAAGCCCGACGGCATTTCTGGGTGCTGGTGGGGCATCCTTGCTGAACCAAACGTTTAAACCAATATGATGGTGATAACCTCCTGCCGATATAAAGGCAGCTTCTGTTCCGTACAATGTTGTTGTTTTAAAGCCCAATAGTCCGCAATAAAAGTCTAAGGAGCGTTGAAGGTCCGCAACTTTGAGGTGGACGTGACCTATTCTGACGTCATTTGGAACGGAATAGTCTGTTTTACTATTCATTGGGTTGTCTTTTGTTTGTACCGCCAACACATTTGGCTATGATAAGGTAACACTTGTGTTGAAATAAATTGGCCTTTCGCTATTTCATCCATAAATATGCTTATGCCTTAAAATATTCTTGCAAGCAAATACTGTGGTCGTCTAA
>CBDUON010000044.1:0-15356 GCA_965368835.1 uncultured Eudoraea sp.
ATATCAATGGTGAGCAACTTGTACTTTCAGACAGGGCCAAACCGCAATACGATTATACCCTGTATGCTCAGAAAGGTGTTTCTTCCCGCTTGTTGATAGAAGCAGGAGTATCAGAATTTAACAGAACCTATGTTGCAGAGGCGTTAACTCCGCAGCAAAGTAATGCCTTACGTACATATGGCTATGGGGTTTATGATCAAAACAATCCCCCGGTGATCCTGACGGATAGTAAAGGAATTACAACTGATGTTATCCGTGCATTGCGACTTTCCCTAAGAGAGATAACAGATAGAGAGCGGCAAGCTACTTTAACAGACGAGATGGTGCAAAAACTAAGCTCCGATCCTCAGATCGATTCAATCGTCAAAATACTGGAGCCAACAGGCGTTCCAGGTTATAATATATTTCCACAAAGTGAGGCATATCCCTGGAACAATGATAACTTTGGGCCTATTTATCTTCCTGCAAAAGGAAGCACTGTTGCGCTTAATCTTAAGGTATTACCCCTTTACAAAAAGATTATTCGCGATTATGAAAACAACACAGTAGCGGTATCCGGGAACCAGATTCTTATCAATGGACAGGTAGCAGACAGTTATACCTTTAAACAAGATTACTACTGGATGATGGGCGATAACCGAGACCATTCAGAAGACAGCAGAACCTGGGGCTATGTTCCGGAGAACCATATAGTAGGAACCCCTATCTTTATTTGGTTGAGCTTTGATAATTTCAACGAGGGTATTGCCCATTGGAAACCCAGATGGGATCGTATCTTCACCACTGTTCATGGGGAAGGGGAGCCCCGCTCCTACTTTAAATATTTCCTAATAGCTTTGGTTGGCTGGTTTGCCTTCGATTTCTTCTGGAAACGCAGAAAAAAGAGTAAGTAACCCTTAATTAAAGCTAGGGTAAGGTAAATGGTGCTTATGGATCCTCTTATATTACTTCATCCTACTTATTTTCCAAACGTCGCCAGCATGGCACTTCTAACACAGAAAAGTTGCCTTTGGGAGGTTTGTGATTACTTTCAAAAACAAACCTACAGGAATAGAACCTTTATCTGTACGGACCAGGGGAAGCATATGATGACTATTCCCATTCAACATGTTGGGGGTGCGCAGGGCAAACAGTTTTACAGAGATGTAAAAGTGGATAACCAATATCCCTGGCAACGACAACACTGGCGCACGCTGCAAACTGCATACAGATCTTCGCCTTTTTTTGAATATTACGAAGATGATCTTGCCCCGTTATTCCATAACAGCTATAAGTTCTTACTCGATTTTAACCTTCGAACTATTGAGCTGGCATGTGAATTTCTTCAACTAGATGTACCATCATCCAAAACTACTGTCTATGATGCCAATCCGGAGAATTCCATAGATATGCGATTTTTGGTCAATTCAAAAAAACCGGTTTCAATGACTCCAGCTCCATATACCCAGGTATTTATGGAGCGCCATGGCTTTATAGGTAACCTCAGTATTTTAGACCTGCTCTTTAACGAGGGAACTTCAGCGCCGACCTATTTAGAAGAGGTTTCCTTATCTTTCCTCAATGCTTAGATTTATGCTTCATTACGGAATTCATTTTCTGCTTCCCATAGCTGTGGGATTCCTTTTTTTTAAAGAGAACAGAGCAAGGGTAATTTTAATTATGCTGGCTGCCATTTTGATAGATGTAGATCATTTATTGGCTACGCCTATTTTTGACCCCAATAGGTGCAGCATCAATTTCCATTTTTTACATCAGTATTGGGCCATGGCCTTGTATGTTATTTTCCTTTTTATAAAACCCTTGAGGATCATAGGGATAGGCTTGTTGATCCATATGCTGGCAGATTGGATAGATTGTCTATTAATGATTTAATGAGTGGGAACAAGGGGTATTATGAATCCTCCTTACCTGCTTTGAATAAGAAATCTTTCTCAGCTTTAGAAAGGCTTTCATACCCAGATTTACTGATCTTATCCAGAATAGTATCTATCTTACGCTGTCTGCTTTCCTTGTCGTAATCTACTTTAGATTTGGCAGCACTTTTGTCTTTCCTATAGACAGTTTTCATAGGTGCTTTTTTATCCTTGGGCTTAAAGAATGCCCCCAGAGCATCGAGCAACTTTGAAAAGCCTTCCCCTATATCCTTCCCTTTAGTTAGTTGCCTGGCATATACATATCCCAATAGGGCTCCTCCCAAGTGAGCCAATCGACCTCCAGAATTACTGCCTGGAATTTGAATAAGGTCTATAATCACAAAAAATGCTCCTATTTGCCACAACTTTACATTAAAGAAGATCACTCTTACTACCTGGTTGGGGATATAGGCACAAATAAAGATCAGAACAGCTGTGACACCTGCCGAAGCACCTATGAGGGCAGTATTAGATCCCATAAAGACCGGGAAGACATTATAACTCAACACAAATAAAAGTCCGCCCAGAATAACCCCTAAAAAGTACACATTGATCAGTTTCCTGGCAGAAAACAAATTCATAAAGATCCTCCCGGAAAAATATAACAACAGCATATTCCAAAACACATGTAAAAAATCTGCATGAAAAAAGGAATAAGTGACAATAGACCAGGGTTGAGTAACATAGGTCATTAAGTTCACCGGAAGTTCAAACCATTGTGAAATGGCATTCTTGCCAAAACCAAGAAGAAAAGGCAACAGTAAATTTAATATAAAAACGGCCACATTAACGGCAATGAGCTTTTCAGCTATGCTTAGTCGGGCATATTGATATCGTAATCCTCCTGTGCTCATTTAATTCCACCTGTTTTTATTGAACTGCTGCTTTTTCCAATACCACATCATTATAAATCCAAATAGGGCTCCTCCAACATGCGCAAAATGGGCTATCCCCTGTCCAAAGATAGAGTATCCCGTAACACCAGAAAATAGGTCGAGTCCAATTAGCACCGGAATAAAATACTTCGCTTTAATGGGCACGGGAAGAAAAATAAGAAAAAGCTCACTGTTAGGGAAAGACATCCCAAAGGCCACCAGGATTCCGTAAATAGCTCCAGAGGCTCCTACTGCGGGTGTAGAGTATGCCATCAGGAAATTATCTATAGTGCTCTTGGATGCCAGGTTATACCAACTGGGACTAAATTTTCCTTGTGAGATAATGTCTATGACTTCCGCTCTTGCCATCCCTGAATTTAAAAGGACATCCATCCCTTCGGTAAAGTAGTAATAGTTCACTGCCGTGTGAATAATGGCAGCTCCGATCCCGGCAGAAAAATAAAAGAATATAAATTTATTTTTACCCCACATTTGTTCCAAAGGAGATCCAAAGGCCCAGAGCGCATACATATTAAAAAGGATATGCATAAAGCCACCGTGCATAAACATATGGGAAATGACCTGCCACAAGGCGAAATTTTCATTCTCCGGGAACCAAAGGGAGAACCATTGAAACATTTGTTCCCCATAGAGGCTGGTAGCCACAAAAAATAGTATGTTGATTATAAGAAGGTGCTTAATGGCCCCGGTGAGTCTTCCCATTTAGTTGAATTTTTTATCAATATCGTTTTCGGATAACGTAATAAATATTGGTTTATTAAACGGACTTAACAGTGTTTCCTTACACGCAAATAGGTCATTTACAAGGGCCAATTGCGATACACTGTCTAATAAATCGCCCGTTTTAACTGAAAGTGACTTACTCAGTGCCTTGGCAAGCATGTCTGATTGTGAAAAATCGGTGCTCTTGCTTTCCATTGTACATTCCGAAATTAGCTGATCTAATACTATTTGGGCTTCCTTATCTGATATCATAGGAGGTAAACCCTTAACAACCAATTGTTCTTCCTGCTCATCGCCAAAGACAAATCCCAAAGCGTGTAAGTGATCTTTCATTTGATGCAGAACGGCCATTTCACCTTTGGAAAAAGATAAGGAGATAGGGAACAAAAGTTGTTGACTTAAGGTCTCTTTTAAGGTCATGCTTCGCAAGAACTTTTCGTAGAGCACACGTTGATGTGCCCTGCTTTGTTCTATGATAAGCATCCCCGATCTTATGGTGGTAACTATGTATTTTCTTCGAAGTTGAAAAGTGGTGGAATCATTCCCTTCGGGTTGATCCGACTGAGGAAATATAGACCCGGAAATGGTCTCTGATTCATAGTGTACACTGCTAAAAGAATCTTCTCTGCTTGCCTTAGATTCCATGCCCACATAAAGATTCTCCCATCCTTCAGCGGAGGCTTTCTTATGAAATGCTCCAGGTGCAGATCTGGTTGTAGATTCCTGAAAAGGATTAAATCCAGGATTCACGGTGACTCCCGGAAGATGAGCTTCCTTGTTTTGATAGGCATAAGGGGTCTCCAAATTTTGATCCCTGTCAAAATCTATCATAGGCGTTAAGTGAAATTGCCCAAGGCTGTGTTTCACAGCTGCTCTTAAAATGGCGTAGAGCGTGTGCTCATCGTCGAATTTTATTTCAGTTTTTGTAGGGTGTATGTTAATATCTATGGAGGTTGGATCTACCCTGAGATATAAAAAATACCCCGGATGTGCTTCGGGTTTAATAAGACCTTCAAAAGCCGAAACGATGGCATGGTGGAGGTATGGACTTTTAATAAACCGATCATTGACAAAGAAAAATTGCTCTCCCCTGCTCTTTTTGGCAAATGATGGTTTACAGATAAACCCTTCAATGCTCACTACCTGTGTTTCTTCCTGAACAGGCACCAATTTTTCATCGGTCTTATGGCCAAAGACCTGAACAATACGTTTCCTCTGAGAATGCGATGTTAAGTGGAAAAGCTCACTTCCGTTATGAAAAAAATGGAAGTTGATCCCCGGATGTGCAAGTGCTACCCGGTGAAACTCATCCGTAATATGCCGGAACTCTACCTGATTCGATTTTAAAAAATTTCGACGAGCGGGAATATTATAGAAAAGATTTTTTACTGCTATAGATGTTCCCTTGGGCGTTACAATAAACTCCTGAGAAACTATGGTGCTACCTTCTATTTTTAAATGAGTTCCTACTTCCTCATCCTCTGGTTTTGTATGCATCTCTACATGGGCAATTGCCGCAATGGAGGCAAGAGCCTCTCCTCTGAATCCTTTGGTATGTAATTTAAAGAGGTCTTCCGCACTTCTTATCTTCGAGGTTGCATGGCGTTCAAAGCTAAGTCGGGCATCAGTTGGACTCATTCCAATACCATCATCCACTACCTGGATAAGTGTTTTCCCCCCTTCTTTTACAATAAGTTGAATGGTAGTTGCACCGGCATCTACGGCATTTTCCAACAACTCCTTAACCACCGAAGCAGGTCGCTGTACCACCTCCCCCGCTGCTATTTGATTGGCCACATGATCTGGCAAGAGTTGTATGATATCTGCCATTAGTTGTTTAGGAATATGGATAGATCAAAATCAATAATGTAGAGAAAAATAAAGATAAGTATTGCTATGATGATGAGCATTCGCAATTTATAATGTTGATCGCCTCCTCTGCGGAGATCGGACATAGCGTGGTTCAACTTATTTTTAATACCTCTGGGAGTTTCAACGGTTGAGCGAAACTTGTCTAATTTTCGTTCTATTTTATAAGGATTTCCTTCCCCTTTATCATCGAAATATCGTGGCGTATAATTGTATTTTTTGTTCTTGCGCAGTTTCGTAAATCGTCCCATAATGCTCCTCCGTCAAAGGTACTTAAATATAAAAAAAGTGCAGAACCATGGCTCCCAAAATTTGTTAACACCAGATGGAAATATTCCGCAACAGCGATTTTAAAAAAAGATTGAACCGGAAAGGTAGTAATTTTTGTGGACCGAGTTCCACCAATTAGACAGATCCCAGGGCAGTCATTTTTATGGCAGCAATAGCGGCTTCTGTACCCTTATTACCGTGTTTACCTCCGCTTCTGTCTTGAGCTTGTTGCAAAGTATCATCTGTTAGAACACAAAAGATAACCGGCGTGGAAAATTGAAGGTTGAGATCTTTGATCCCTTGCGCCGTGGCACTACACACAAAATTAAAGTGCATAGTTTCTCCCCGTATCACACTTCCAATTGCGATGACAGCATCGGGTTTTTCCACCTGTATCATCTTTTTACAACCAAACGTAAGTTCAAAACTTCCGGGCACATCCCAGCGCAGGATATTGGCTTCCTTAACCCCACAATCCACCAAAGCATTGTGAGCTCCTTTATAAAGTCCTTCTGTTATTTCGGTATTCCACTCAGATACTACCAGGCCTATCTTAAGATGATCGGCTTTAGGTATACCGTCCTTATCATATTCTGATAAATTTCGGTTTGCAGTAGCCATCTTTATTTGGTTTGAGCCATCCCTATGAAAACATCGATTGTTCTTGCTTCCTCCGAATTTGGAAATTCATCCTTGATCCGTTGAAAATAACCAAGTGCTTTTTCTTTTGTTCCGAGCTCTAAAGCAGCCAATCCGGCTTTGTATAAATACCTTGGGGTTGTAAGTTCATTTACATCTTGTGAAAATGCTTTTACATAATAAGATAGTGCATCTTCTGTTTGTCCGAGTTGAAGAAAAGAATCGCCAATACCTCCAAGGGCCAGTGAAGCTGTAATTTCTTCATCAGCAGATACTTTTTCCAAATACTCTATTGCCTTGTCATATTGTTTTAACTCCTTATAGGCCATTCCGGCGGCATAGGTCGCAATATTGGCAGAGGGAGTGCCAGAATACTCTTCAATGATATCTAAATATCCATATTTTCCTTCGGCGCCATTAAGGGCCAATAAATACAGTGAATCTTTTTCTGCAGTGCTTTGCAGGGCTTCATTAAAATATTGGTTAGGGTATAACATCTCATTGGCAGCACTGGCATTCTTTGGTTCTTGTACAAACTGATAGTACCCCAAATATCCTAAAACAGCTACCGCAATGACCCCAATGACCCCAAGAATGTAGTTCTGGTTACGGGCTACCCATTGCTCTGAGCGCGAAGCGCTTTCATCTAATGTGCTAAACACTTCAGCTGTTGTGCTGCCCTGTTCTGTTAGTGCTCTTTCCTCTTCCTTATTTTTCGGCTTGTAACCTCGCTTTTTATAAGTTGCCATAGTTCCATCAATTGATCGCGCAAAAATAAAGTTTTATTCCAAAACCGAAGGGTATTTATTTGTTATTTTTGGATATTTACGACCCCAAAATCAATTTCAACAACCCTTTGAATGTTTCTTCAAAATATTTCTCTCCTTAATTACAAGAATTTTAGTGATGCGAATTTTGAGTTCGACGCTAAAATAAATTGCTTTGTAGGAAACAATGGTATAGGCAAGACCAATATGCTCGATGCTATTTATCATCTGTCATTTGGGAAGAGCTACTTTAACCCCATAGCCTCACAGAACATTAAACACGGAACCGATTTTTTTGTGGTGGAGGGAAATTTTATGCTGAATGAGCGAGAAGAAAAAATTGTTTGCTCTTTAAAACGCAATGTTAAAAAAGTAATACGAAGAAATGGGAAAACATATGACAGACTATCTGATCATATTGGACTTCTTCCCCTGGTGATCATCTCGCCTGCAGATAGGGATCTTATTATTGAAGGGAGTGATACCCGTAGAAAATTTATGGATGGGGTGATCTCTCAATCAGATACTGAGTACCTGCAAACCCTGATGAACTATCAAAAAGTATTGGCTCAACGGAACGCCTTGTTAAAGTATTTTGCTGCCAATCACACTTTTGATCAGGGAACCTTAGACATTTACAATGAACAATTACACACCTACGGGCAGCTTATCTATGCAAAAAGAGCTTCCTTTATTGAAAAATTTGTTCCTATTTTCCGGGAACAGTATCGCCTGATCTCTGGTGATAGCGAAGAGGTTAATCTGGTCTACAATTCGCGCTTGCACGATGCAGATCTGAGCTCTCTTTTAATTTCAAATATCGATAGGGACAGGGCGTTGCAATATACCAGTGTTGGGATCCATAAGGATGATCTCGATTTTGAGATCGGGGGCTATCCCATTAAGAAATTCGGGAGTCAGGGACAGCAAAAATCTTTTTTGATCGCTTTGAAATTTGCGCAATTTCATTTTTTGAAAGCCTTGGTGAAAACCACGCCTATCTTATTACTCGATGATATTTTTGACAAATTAGATGAGAATAGGGTTGCACATATCATTACCTTGGTAGAAGATAAGAATTTTGGGCAGATCTTTATTAGTGACACCCATGCTGAACGAACCGAGAGTATCATAAAAGAAATTCATCAAACCTATAAGATATTTCCCCTGTAAAATGAGACAACTATCTATTATTTTAGTCTGTATCTTCCTTTATTCCTGCGGTGATAAGGTCACCAAAGAAGAGCTCACCTTTCTCGATGGGTATTGGGAGATCAAAGAGGTGAAATTCCCAAATGGTGATACCAAGACCTATGAAATGAATGCAACAGTCGATTATATTGAAATAAACGGCACCAAAGGGTATCGCAAAAAGGTTCAACCGCTTATTGACGGAAGCTTTGAGACTTCCGATGATGCAGAATACTTCACGATTGCTGAACGCGACGGATCTTTTATCATGGTTTATGACAGTGCCATGGCTGTCTGGGAAGAAGAGATCAAAAGCATTTCGGAAACAGAGCTCAGGCTCGTGAATGAAGAACAAATTACTTATATTTATGAACGTTTTCAACCCATAACGCTAGAGTAACTTGGTTCGTAAAAAGAACAATATATCACTTGGAGAAGCCTTAAAAGAATTTATTTCTACCAATAAATTACAAAAAGGCATAGACAAGGTACTCGTAAAAGAAGCCTGGGCTTCTCTTATGGGAAATGGGGTAAATAATTATACCACAGCCATTGATCTGCGAAACAGCACCCTATTTATTTCCCTCTCCTCCTCAGTCCTCAGAGAAGAATTAAGTCACGGTAAATCTAAAATAATTGCCCTTTTAAACGAAGAACTTGGGCGGGAAGTGGTCACCAAGATCGTCTTGCGGTAAGTAGAAATAAATACACTTTTAAATAAAAAAAAGACCTCCGTCAGAAGGTCTTTTTTATTCTATGTTCAATAATTCTTAGTAGATCTCTCTTCCCGAAAAATGAAAAGCACCTTCAATAGCCGCGTTCTCATCGCTATCTGATCCATGAACCGCATTCTCTCCAATATCTTTGGCAAATAACTTTCGGATGGTTCCTTCAGCTGCCTCAGCAGGATTCGTTGCGCCAATAAGTGCTCTAAAATCTTCTACCGCGTTCTCCTTCTCAAGGATTGCAGATACAATTGGCCCTCTGGTCATAAACGATATTAATTCCCCAAAGAAAGGACGTTCCTTGTGAATCGCATAAAATTCCTGGGCATCGCGTTTGCTTAATTGGGTATATTTCATGGCTATGATCTTAAAGCCTGCGGAGCTGATCTTTTCTAAAATAGCCCCTATATGGCCATTCTCAACCGCATCGGGCTTTATCATGGTAAATGTTCTTTTTCCTGTCATTCTAAAAAATTTTCGGCAAAAATACACTTTCTAGTTGCAACCTACAACATTAATACTGTCGTGTTAAGGCATTAAGAATCTTGCCTTCATCGCCTACCATTTGCATTTGCACTTCCTTAGTTGCAAGATTGAGAGTTAGTAGCCCAAAACTTTTCTTGGAAATCACTTCACCTATTCTATAAGGGTTCGGTTCTCCTGAATAACTGGAATAAACATGGGTAAGACCACTGCTTGTAAAATCGATCAGGGGATACGATAAGCCCGGCACTTGAATTTCTGAGAATTCTGAAATATGACGATCTCCCGAAAGGATAATGACCCCCTTAGCACCAGATTCTTTAATTATTCCATTGAGTTTATCCACCTCGTGCGGAAAATTCCCCCAGGTCTCAAACCCATGCTCGTTAGACAAGAATTGTATACTGCTCACTAATATGTTAAAATCGGCTTTTGAATTCTGCAATTCTTCTTCCAGCCAGGCCCATTGGGTCTCGCCTAATACGGTTCCCTGTCCATAGGTACCCGGTTGATAGCGCTTTTTCTTGTTTGCTGCTGGTGTTAAAGCCGACCGAAAATATCTGGTATCCAGAACCAGGATCTTTACAGACCCCACAGGAAGTTCATAGGTATAACTGTCATACACCCCTTCCCTTTTCCTTCGAGGACTATCTGATGGAACATCCATAAAATCAAGAAATACCTGCTGACTGGCTGCTTTGGAAGCAAACTCCACTCCCCCATCATTCAGGCCATAATCATGGTCATCCCAGGTACCAATTACCTCAACTTCCTCACATAATGTTTTATATCCCGGAATCTCCTTCTGAACATTGAACATTCTGGCAATTTCTGATGCCTTATCGGTATCGGCATAAATAATGTCCCCTCCCCAAATCCAAACATCTGGCCGGGCCGCCAGGACATCGTCCCAAAGATTGTTTTTTACCGTATGCTTATTACAAGAGCCAAAGGCAATTGTAAAAGAATCCTGGGAGCGCAGAGGTTGTTGCTCAATCTGGCTGGATTTACAACCTATAAGCAACATAAAAAGTACCGAAAAGAATGAAAATTTAGAAGTATTCATAAAAGGACAGAGGTTTAAATTCAAAAGTAAAAGAATTGATTATTAATCCAATACGCACTAGTTAAAGATATTTCTTATTTAATCCAAAACGAAGTTAGAAGTGGTATGAATTTATCAATCCCTGGCTATAGTTAACCCATTTCCCTAGCTAATTTGCTCGTTTAACACCACTTTGGTATTTGAATTTTGTATTAAATTGTATCTTTGCACCCATGAAATCAGCCGATGTTAGGGCCCTTAAAACCCTGCTAAGTAGTCCCCAAAAAATAGTGATCATTCCCCACAAGAATCCCGATGGCGATGCCATAGGTGCTGCTTTGGCCTTGAATTTTTACTTAAAATTAACGGGGCATAACACAACTGTCATTAGCCCGAATGATTATCCTCAATTCCTAAAATGGATGCCGGGAACCAATGAGGTTATCAACTTTGAGAGGGAAAATGATACTGCAGTTAAGTCCATTGAAGACGCTTCGGTTATTTTTACGGTCGACTTTAATGAATTAGGCAGAATTGGACATATGGGAGAAGTGGTAGAGAGATCTTCTGCAACATTTGTAATGGTAGACCATCATCAAAGTCCGGGAGATTATGCAACCATAATGTACTCTGATGTTGGCATGAGTTCTACTTGTGAAATGATCTTTCATATGATCGTTGCCTTAGGAGGACTAGAGCTCATTACCAAAGATATGGCCGATTGTATGTACGCTGGTATTGTAACAGATACAGGTTCTTTTAAATATGCTTCTACAACAGGCAAAACGCACAGAGTGGCAGCTACCTTAATAGATAAAGGTGCGCAAAGTGCACAGATCCATAAGAACATTTTTGACACCAATACAGCCAGCAGGCTGCATCTTTTGGGGTGTGCCCTGAATAATATGGTGATCCTTCCCGAACTCAACACAGCGTATATTACTTTGAGTCAGGAGGAGTTAGATACACATGAATTCAAAAAAGGAGATACCGAAGGTTTTGTGAATTACGGTCTTACCCTGGATGGAATTAAATTTGCAGTAATATTTATCGAAAATAAGGAAGAAGGGATCATTAAGATCTCTTTCCGATCCGAAGGCAGTTTTTCTGTGAACGAATTTGCCCGAAAATATTTTGAAGGCGGCGGGCATACAAATGCTGCCGGGGGTAAAAGCAACAGAAGTATGGAGGATACGGTTCATTATTTCAGAGGCCTCCTGGAGGACCATAAAACAGAACTATTGGCATGAAAAAAATACCTGTACTCTTTCTTTTAATTGCACTTATGGCCTGCCAGGGTCCGGAGCCCCGCAAACCTGTTAAGGTAAATTCGGGCTCATTTATTAAAGAATCTGTTGAAAGGAATAAAAAATTGTTGGCTTACGAAGAGCAATTAATTCAGGAGATCATTCAAAAAGACAGTCTTCATACCTACATAGCTACCTCCGATGGGAGCTGGTATTACTATGATCTTAAAAATGAGGTGGCAACGTATACCCCACAGACGGATGATCTGGTGCGTTTTACATATACGCTTACCAATTTTAATAATGACACTTTATACAGTGAACAGGAAATAGGTCTTCAGTCGTACAAAGTAGATAAGCAAGAACTTTTTCCGGGTTTGCGCAACAGTCTTAAACTTCTAAAAGAGAGTGAAAAGGCAACTTTTCTGTTCCCATCCTCTCTTGGGTATGGTTATTTGGGGGACAAGAATAAAATTGACGTTAATGTTCCACTGAAAGCTACTATTACCATCATTGCAATAGAACCAATAAAAAAATAATAATTCAGAATAAATATAACAACAAATGAAAAATACCTATTTACTACTTATTGCCATTTTAATTCTATTCACCGGCTGTAAATCGAGTCAATACACACATCTGGGTGATGGCATCTTTGCTGATATTAAAACAAACAAAGGCGATATTATCGTAAAGCTCGAGCATGAAAAAACACCTGTTACAGTGGCAAACTTTATTTCTCTGGCAGAAGGGACAAGCCCCTTTGTCAGTGAGCAGTACAAAGAAAAAAAGTATTATGACGGACTTACCTTTCATCGTGTAATGAAGGATTTTATGATCCAGGGCGGAGACCCTACAGCTACGGGCACCGGAAATCCGGGCTATAGATTTATGGATGAATTCACGGATTCTTTAAAACACGATAAGGCCGGCATTTTAGCAATGGCTAATGGCGGACCTAAAACCAATGGAAGCCAGTTTTTTATTACCCTGAAGCCCACCCCATGGCTAGATGGAGTACATACCGTATTTGGGGAAGTAATAGAGGGTATGGCCGTAGTAGATTCTATTGGGGTAACAAAGACTGCCGCGAAAGACAAACCCGTGGTAGACGTAGTTATGAATTCTGTGGAGATCATCCGGAACGGAAAGGAAGCCAGGAATTTTGACGCTGTAAAGATCATGAGCGACTACTTCGCCGCAGAAGAAGCAGAAATTGCTGCCATGGTAAAAATGAAGAAAGATTTTGCTGCGGAAATGTTGGCTCAAAAAAATTCAGTGGAAGCCCTACCGTCAGGACTTAAAATATTGGTATTAAATGAAGGAACGGGAGCCAAGCCAAAAATAGGTCAGAAAGTACTTGTAAATTATGCGGGTTATCTTGAAGACGGGTCCATGTTTGACAGTAACTATGAGGAAGTGGCCAGAAACTACAATATGTATGATGAAGACCGTAAGCATGGTGGAGGATATGAACCATATCCTATGGATTTTAGTCCGGATGCCCGACTTATTCCTGGTTTTAAAGAAGGAATGATGTCTATGAAAGCAGGTGACAAGATACGTGTATTTATACCGCCTCATTTGGGGTATGGCCAACAAGGAAGCGGCCCTATTCCACCAAACGCAAATCTGGTCTTCGATCTGGAGATTGTTGATATAGCAACAGAATAAAAAAAGCCCGCAACAGCGGGCTTCTTTTATTTATTAGGTATTTGTGTCAGGATCACTTGAAGAAACTTCCAGAATTTCTGAACCGATGAGATCTGTACGCGTTCATCTGGCGAATGAGCTCCCTTTATGTTGGGACCAAAACTAATCATATCCATCTCAGGGTAATGACTTCCTAAAATTCCACATTCCAGACCGGCATGGCAAGCAACTACCTCCGGACTATGCTTAAAAAGCTTTTCATACTGAGATTTTAGAACGGTAAGGATCTCAGAATGTGGATTAGGACTCCATCCCGGATATTCTCCACTAAGGGTTACTTTGTACCCGGCTAATTGAAACACGTTTTTTAAACTTTGTGCCAGATCATATTTTCCTGATTCAACTGAAGAACGAGTAAGACATCCTATTTTTATCTTCCCATCACCAACCTCAACTCGAGCCAGGTTATTGGACGTTTCTACCAAGCCATCAATAGAGGCGCTCATTGCGAATACCCCATTATGAACTCCATAGAGGGCTGCAATTAGACTCTTTTGAGAATTTTGATTCATACAGCGTCCTTCTGCTTTTTTTTCCACTAACACGATCTTTAATTTCGGTTCCGTTACGGACAACTCCTGCTGTATGACCTTCGCCAAATTTTCAATGGCCTTTATTACCACTTCCTCTTGTGCTAGAATAACAAACTGAGCTACGCTTTCACGTGGAATAGCATTTCTAAGACCACCTCCGGCGATATGTACGATCCCAATTTCTCCGGCCTTTGAAGCTTCGTATAACAAACGGTTCATGATCTTATTCGCATTGCCCAGCCCACGGTGTATGTCCATTCCGCTATGGCCGCCATTAAGTCCGTTTACCGTAAGTTGATATCCGGTACTGTTCTTTGGCAGATCTATCTCCGCATAGGTTCCTTCCGCTGTAATGTCTATACCTCCGGCACATCCTATATCTATTTCATTATCTTCCTCTGTATCCAGATTTAATAAGATCTCTCCTTTCAATACGCCAGGTTTCAATCCTTTAGCACCTGTCATTCCTGTTTCCTCATCAATTGTAAACAAGGCCTCGAGCGGAGGATGTGGAATAGAATCGCTTTCAAGAATGGCCATGATGGAGGCAACCCCCATGCCATTATCCGCTCCAAGAGTAGTTCCTTTAGCTTTTACCCAATCCCCCTCAACATACATTTGTATCCCCTCTTTATCAAAATTGAATTCAGTATCGTTGTTCTTTTGATGTACCATGTCTAAATGCGATTGCAATACCACTGTTTTCCTGGATTCCATCCCCGGAGTAGCCGGTTTTCTAATGATCACATTTCCAACTTCATCCTGATAGGTCTGGAGGTTCAATGATGCTCCAAATTTTTCCATAAAGGCTATAACCCGCTCCTCTTTTTTTGATGGTCGTGGAACAGCGTTGAGATTCGCAAAATGATTCCATACAGCCTTTGGCTCTAGTTGACGTACTTCTTTTGACATAAAAATTATTTAGAGATCAAAAATACGGAGACCGGCAGAACATACCCATAAATTTGGGTATTTTTATCGCCATGAACTACCGCTTAAAAAATGGAATAGCACTTTCCCTGATTTTACAAATCCTAGCCATTAAATGGATTAGCAATCAGCCCGATTTGGTTGAGAAATATTATAGCACCGGACTTTATCCTTATATATCCGGAGCTATGCGCTGGCTTTATGGCTGGATACCTTTTTCGCTGGGAGATGTGCTTTATTCACTACTGATTATTATTACGCTGCTCTATATCTACAGGAATCGTCTGCTAATTAGCCTAAAGCCCTTATCCTTTATTAGAAACATTTTGGTAGTGCTCTCTATTGCCTATTTTTCTTTCCATCTTCTTTGGGGGCTTAATTATTACAGACAACCCATTTATAAGACATTGGA
>CBDUON010000045.1:0-15192 GCA_965368835.1 uncultured Eudoraea sp.
GTCGTCCTTCCAACAAAAAGGAACTCACAGCTTACATCGCCATGCTGGAAGACATCAAAGGAAAGGTGCAAAAAGCCATTGAGGCAGGAGACAGCCTGGAGGAGGTAAAAGGAAATTCAGAAATTACTGCCAACTATGATGCAACTCATGGGGGTGGATTTATCTCAGCGGAAGCGATCCGGGAGACATTTTATAATAGTTTACGAAAAAATAAGCCGAGCGAATAAGGAAGTAATCCTCACTGGCCCGACATATCTTAACTTTAACTCTTTACTTCAATACAAAGTTGATAGGCAAACTATAGGGAACCCGTACAGGTTTTCCTCCTTGCTTTCCCGGTGTCATTTGGGGTAATTTTGAAATAATTCGTTCTGCCTCTTTTTCGAGTATGGTAGATGGACCTCTCATTTGCAATGAGCTAATAAAACCTTTTTGATCTATGGTAAAGGTGATGCTAACCCTGCCTTCTATCCCAAGGTCTAATGCAGCTTCAGGATACTTAAAATTTTTCTTGATATGAGCATTTATCTTCTCGTTAAAACAAGCTAACTGCTCCGCTTTATCTACTCCTTCGCATCCCGGAAAAATGGGTACCTCATCCACCAAATTGATTAAAATAGTTGGGGTCTCATCCTTTTTAGAATCATTGTAGGCAATTGAATCAAGACTTAATGAAGGTAGTTCCGGGCCGGCTTGTTCTATAACATCTGCCGGTTCAAATGTAGTATCTGTTACGAATGTAGTAGGATTATATACTACTTTCTTTTCTAATTTTTCCTTTGTCCTTTCTTCAGTATAAAGTGGAATTTCTTGTATAAATACAATCGGTTCGTTATTGGGCCCAGACAGATCTGCAAAGGAATCTTGCTTGGCAATTTCAAATGAGGCCTCTAAGCCAATGTATACCAGGCACATCGCGAGGATCAAACCTGTTTGAAAATAGAGGGTTCCTCTTTTTTGTACATTTACTTCGTTCTTTCGAAACCAGGAAGAACGCAGGTTTGCTTTCCCATCTTGCTCATTGCCGTGAGCAGATGGCATTTTTGCTGCTTTTTTCATCTTAGTGTAGTTTATTTGTTACCAGGATGTTACAGCACAAGAAGCATACCAAAAAACCCTGACCAACTGGCCAGGGTTTTTAAATATATTATGGAGTATATTTTATTGTAGTTTAAAAGTGATCGGGATACTGAAAGGTACCCTTACCGCTCTTCCCCTTTGTTTTCCGGGAGTCATTCTTGGTAATTTCTCAATGATACGCAATGCCTCGGCTTCTAAGTTCTTATCCGGACCTCTGTATCGGATATTTCCAATACTACCGTCTTTCTGAATGGTGAACATTACATTCACACGTCCCTGAACACCCATTTCCTGAGCAATTTCAGGATAACGGAAATTCTTAACGATGTGTTTCTGCATCATTTCATTAAAACAAGCTCTTTTATCACTGGCTCCTTCACAACCTGGAAAAATTGGCACGTCTTCAATCACAGCAAAAGGAACATCAACGTCCAGATCATCTTCTTCAACCTGTACATCATCTACCTCAATGATCTCTTCTTCCTGACTGGTCTCTGTAGATTCAATAACGGTTTCTTCAACCTCTTCCTCATCCTCTACTACCTCAATAACTTCAGGAGCTGCGGGTGGTGGTGGAGGTGGTGGTGTCTTAATCTGTTCTGTTAATGGCACTTCCTCATCTAGCATATCTTCCACATTGAGAGAGATATCATAATCAGTAGCCTCATCGTAGGTCTTCCACTCGAACGCTATAAAAACTAATAGCATTACTATGGCCAACCCAGCAACAAAATAGAGACTACTATTGTTCCTTAAATCGGCTTTTGGACTCTTTTTAACTTCCATAATTCTTGATTTAAACGTTCGCTAATTTAACTATTAATTTATAAAAATCGCAATTAATTTTCCCATTTTAAGGCAGATTTCTTGGAAAACACACCCCATATCAACAAAGTTCCTAAAAGTGCCCCTGCAGAATTCGCCATTACATCCATCAATTCACCACTTCTATAGGTGGTTAACTTACTTTGTAATACCTCAATAATTATACCATAAAATATCAATCCAACAAAGGAAATTCCCAACACTTTTGCCTTGGCTATATGGCCATTTGTAATTTCTCTTCCAAATAGTCCGCCCAGTATGCTTGCAATAAAATAAAAAGTAAAATGCACAAGCTTATCAAAAAAAGGAATGCTGATATCCGGGGTATTATCACTCTTAAAGGATACCAGGCTCAAGATGGTAATTATTACCATCCAGCTTATAAAACCAATACGATACCTGATCTTTTTAAGCACCTACCAATTCCTTGTAATCGGAATCACTCAAGAGACTTTCTATTTCAGAGGAATCACTGAGTTTTATCTTGATCATCCATCCTTCGCCATAAGGGTCCGAATTGACCTTCTCCGGTTCATCTTCCAGCGCTTCATTAAAAGCAACGATCTCACCACTGAGAGGCAAGAACAGATCTGAAACTGTCTTTACCGCTTCAACCGTACCAAAAACCTCATCCTTATCCAGGGTCTCATCTAAGGTCTCTACTTCCACATACACAATATCGCCCAATTCTCCCTGAGCAAAATCGGTTATGCCAACAGTGGCTGTATCACCTTCAATGCGAATCCATTCATGATCCTTGGTATACTTTAATTCGGATGGTATATTCATTTTATAAGAATTAGTTATGAAAGCAAATGTAACGGATTCTTATAAGGTTTTCAAAAAAGTAGTAGGGGTTAATTCCCAAAATTGTAACGAAGGGTAAAACCGGTATTGATAGTGGTCTGAGGGAAGGCAGTAGATACTGCAAATTGAGAGAAAGAATGATCGTAAAAGAACAGGGCATTAAGGCTCTTGCTCAAAGCGTAGTCTGCTGTAAATTTAACAGATAAAAGATTTTGTCCGGAGGTGATCTGATTGTTGTCCAGGTCAAGATTCCTGATGATCGTAATATTATCCCTAAGCGTAACATCTGCCTTTAGATTGAGATCTCCTTTGAGTCGTTGTTTCTCCCCCCCTATATTGGTCACAAATTTTACGTCCTTAAACCGGTAACCCAAACCTATGGTGTATTCCTTGCCGTTGATCTCTGTAAGGAGATTGTTGTCAAAACTTAACGAAAGGGCACGATCTGCTCTTACTTCCGCTACCACACTCATTGAGTTCTTCATTTCAAAATCTACACGCATCAGCGGGTTAAACTGATCGGTGAGTACTACATTACTGATGATATTTTCTGATAGGAAATCCTGATTCTCAGGATCTATAGTTCCATTTTGACGCTCCAAATTAGACTGGTAATTATTGATGCTATACGCGGCTCTATACCCGTGACTCAGTGAGAAACGCTTAAATTTCTGCTTAAACCACTTGTTCCGCATAAGTCCGGTATACTTAATATTCCAGTTTGGGATCGGGATATCCCTGAAAGCATCGAGATTTACCCTGTTGACATCCTGCCCGGAATAAGCGGCAAAGAATGCTGGCAGCAATACATCCTGACTCGTATTACCGTAGCGGATTGGGAAACCATCGGCATCTACTCCTTCATCTGCCCCACCTCTGTCTGATAGTACCCTGTTGGCGATTACAATACGGTTGTCCTTAAAGGTTTCAAAATTATCAGAGGTAAATTCATCACTCTTAGAAAAGAACGTGCCGAGCATCATTGTGGAAATGCTGAAATTTCCAAAGGTATTGGGCGTTTGAACGATGTATTCTCCGGATTCGATCTTAAAGTTTTCCTGTAAGCTACTTGAGAATTGACGATCTGCTACCAGGTCAATAGTCAGATCTTGCACAGGTTGTGCGGTAGCCGTAATATTTAATTGCTTGTTGGTGCGTTTTATAAACTGCTCATTAAATTCCGGGAACGTGGTCAACCATCCATTTCTCGCCGCTTCAAATCGTACATCCGACTGGCTTCCAAAAACAAATCCGATGGTGGGTCTTGCCGTCCCTATAAATCCAATAGATTGTGTATAGCCCGGTAAAACCTGCCCATTGTTCTCATTGTAGTTTATGTTGAGACGTTTTATCATGGTAATTACATCGATAGCCGTATTCCATAACCCGGAGGTTTTTTTAACTACAGGAACTTCTGCCCCGGCTGCCGGGTTCCCTGCTTTATCTCTTCGAACAGGGGCAACCGTCCCTTTTCCGGTATTCTTTTTTAAACCAATTTTATCATAGAACCGTTGCATGTTAAGGGTTGCCGTAATATTATGTGTATTGGCGTTCTGTATGGTATTAATATCCTCACCGGTGACCTCTCTGATAGCATCTCCCCCGCGCTGCCAGTCAAAATTGCTGGTATAGGTATACTGGGCATTTATAAAATCGAGAATAGGGATCTTGTTTAGTGGCAATTCATAATTCAACTGCATTTGCTGAGCATGTCTGTTTGGCTCACCTATATCAAAAAAGCCATCCCAAACATCTAGCTCCTGGTTGATCAGCGAATTAGGATTCCCTTCTTCTTCAAAATAATTCCTGACAATATTATTATTTGAGGAGGTTAAGTTTAAGCGCAATGACTTGGTGATACTATAATTAAGGGCATACTGCCAATTGAACAAATAATTGCGTTGTTGCAACAAGGGTAACTCTAACCGTTCTACACCTGGTTCTAACACATCCCTAAAGCGCTGTTGATTGAATTGCCGGTTGAGATCAGATTGAACTGAAATACTTGTGGGCAACAGATTTAGATTAAGGTCCTTTAGCCATTTCCAGTATTCGCCGGTAAAAAGTGAATCTTTCTTTGCAAAAGGAGCCACTGAAACCGGTTTAAAATTGTGATTGTATACAAAGCCGGTCTTTACATTCTGATCTCGCAAATTGGCGATCTCAAAATCCCGATGCTCGGTTTCATTATACGAGTAATTAAAGGTAAAGTTCTCTATATCATAAAAATTGGCTTCCGCATCTTCTCCCCGGTTCTTACGAACACCAATAAAATTGATACTCGTTCTTTTTGTGTAATCCTCGGCCTGTTCCAGGATCTCATCGGCTTCCTGGGCCGTATCTGCAGTAGCGATCCTATCGTCTAATTTTAGATCATCATAGACGGGGTCAAATTCCGGAGTAACTAATTGTTCTGAAATTCCATAATTAAAAGGGATCTGCAGGTTCCAACTTTTTGGCAGGAGTTGGCCCAACTCCACATTCGTTACAACGTCATATGAAATAGCATCTTCTCTAGATCTTTCATTGGGCATCTGGTCAATGGCTCCAAATCCCGAGGTGCTCTTGCTTCCTGTGGCAGACACATTCGCAAAATCGGCAATATTTCCATCAAAGGCTGCGATAGCTGCCCAACCACCCTCATTATCAAGGCCCGCCAAACGCAGTTCGTTAAACCATACTTCCCCTCTTGCCGGTGTGTTATCAATGTTTTTAACACCCACCATCATACTTCGGATACTTCCCAGGGAAGGATTACCCCGGATTCCTATCCTAATTTGTCCTAGCGTTCTTGGGGCAAACTCGGGGACCGAAACCACTTCTCCATTTACGATCTCATAAAAGGCAACATCACTCAGGGTCTGATCCGAAATACCTTGTGACTTCACTTTTTTCAGATCATCAAGAGCAATGTCCAATTCGTTAACATCTGGCCATATTTCCTCAGCCGAACTGGCTCCAAAAGGGGTGAATTGTAAGGGCACTTCAATTTGATAATAGTTCTCTGAAAAGTCGGTCCCTATTCTTAAAAATCCAACAAGCGGAATATCGTCATCCAGATAATCTGAATTCAGGATCTCTTCTGCATGCATAAACATTTTTATGCGTTCGTACTGCCTTACATCTATATTCACATTCTTAAAGACTCCCCTTGAATCCTGAGCTTCCAAATTTTCCACTACAAAGGAAAGCGATTGTTCGTTCTGCCGTATGATGGTATTATTATTATTCAACTGTTCTCTGATAACTCCGGGGGGCAAGACATAAGGGATAGGGATCCTTGAGTTATTCTCCTCAATATTCACCGTATTTACATCAACAATGGTATTATCATCCGAAGGATCATCATTGTTCTCCTGCAGGGTTTTGGTATAATTCCTCCAATCGCCCCTAACAAGATCGAGGGTTGCAAAACGCAACACCACATCGTCTGTAAAGCCGGTAAGGTACATCCGCATAAAACTAATGGACCTGAAATCTGAGATTCCTCCCACAGCATCGGTGAAATCACTTAATGGAATTTTATACTGTATCCAACGTCTGTTTAATTGCGTGCCATTGGGCAAATTTGGGGTTATGCCTTCTTTGATGTCTGTAACATAGGGATCATTGACGGTGGTGTTTGGTCTTATCTGAATACGGTACTCATAGTAACTATTGATCGTATTCATGGTAAGATCCCTGTCCACATCTTCCACATCTGGCAGCGTAGTAGAACCCCTGTTGGTATTGGTCACTGTTACAGGTGAGTTTCCATCCACGTTATTAAAATCGAGATATCGTTCTAAAATTCCGCCTTCACGATTCAAATAATATTGGTAGTTATCTAATGCCGGATCTTCTGCCGGACCGTTATAGCCCTGAGCAGCTTCGTCAGCATCAGTTAGCCCGTCAAAACCAAGATCCTGCAGAGCTCTGTTGGTCTCGTCCGCATCAAAAGCATATACCAAAGATTGGGTGGCAGGCACCTTACCCCAAATAGTACTGGTGGTAAGATCATTGCTATTTACACCGGGTAAACCATTTTCATATTGCTTTCGTCCATCGGCCAGGATATCTTCTGAGATGTTACCAAGATTGAAGACCAATTCTCCGGGTCCTGTTGCAATACCATCCACATAAGGATCCATTACCCAGAACTGCACAAATTCCACATTAGATTGCTCAAAATTTGTACTGCTTAAAGAACGCATAATCCCTGCCCACTTTTCATTTGGCAATTCGGATCCATAATTAGGGTTGGCGTTATAAGGTCCTTTTAGAGACGGATAATAAGCAAGATCGAGGGTGTTTTGTACGGTTGTTTGCCCCTGGGCGATATCTATCTGTGGAAAAACCTCATCTATAAAAACGCGGCGGGTTTCATTGGTTGAAAGATCATTATCTGATACCCCCGAAGGCCTTTGATTCGTAAAAAATATAGGATCAATGGTATACCAAGCCATCTTTGCTCTTTCATAACCAACCTGTATTCCGGTCTCACCTTCGTTTAAAAATTCCAGTGGTGTACTTGCCAATGACCATCCCAGAGAAGAACGAATGTCTATAAGCGCCTGGGCACCTTCAAAATCGTCCAGATAGGTGGTCGTTTCTCCCATAAAATCGGCATTCTTGGGGGAATTTGGGATTAAATAGGCTATTTCACCCCTAAGGGAAATGTTAGAAGGAACATCTGTATCTATATTGGGTAATTTGTTTACCAGACGTGTTAAAAATGGCACTTCGGTAGAGAAGTTTCCATTAAGTCCAAAAATTGTGTTGTTAACAGGTTCTATTCCAAAATTCGATTTTTGGGTTAAAGGCCTTTCATTCAAATTAAGAAGGGTACCGCCCAGTACAAATTTCTCATTGAACTGATGCTCCACATTTACTCCTGTAAATCTTCTTGTTTGTTGGCCAAAAACAGCATTATTCTCTACTGAGATATTGATGGGTGTGTTAGAGGCTTGTAAGCTTGGATCAAGGATTTGAACCGTCCCGGCCTGATAGTTAACCGTATAGTCTATCCCTTCCTGCAATTGTCTTCCGCCTGCTGTAACTCTCACAGAACCTCTGGGTACATTAAAGGCTCCAATAGGAATTCCGTTACTTCCTTCAGATTTGTACCTACCTTTTAAACGGAACCTGTTTTTCTCAGCATCCTGCAGGGAAGAGGCTTTGGTATTAGCATACATGTTTCTGAAAACATACTTCTGCTGGTTAACATTATAACCCTGATCATTAGCCACGTCATAGGTTCCACCCCCTAAGAGGTCAAAGAGGAATTCCCCAAAAGGTTCTACTTTGGTAAATATGATCTGCCCTCCCTGGGTATTTACAGTGATCCCGGGAACAAAATCGAAAAAACCATCCCCTCCTGGTTGCACATCCCTGTATATATTAAGTCGGTCCAGGTTAAAGACATCTAATAAAATTCTGTCTTCTAAGGGCTTTGGTGTTGACGGCCATCCCGTATTAGGGTCTACCGGGGTTATATAGTTTCTAGGGGTAGGATCAGAATATAAAATGTTTAATTTAAAATCGTCCTCACTCAACTGGAAGGCTCCTGTGGAATAGATATTTTTCATCATCAGATCCCAGATAGGATCATTGACATTGGTGATATTACTTTTAAGTAACTTAAGGATCAATGTGTTGTTTGTGATCACTGGCGTTACCCCGCCTGCGACGGTAGTTGCATCCAAACCGCCATTGGCAAATTCCCCTACCTGGTATACTTCTCCGTTATAGGTATATTGAAAGGCTACCCCAAGCACTTCGTCATTGCTCAGTCGCTGATTCAGGGATATATAACCCAGTTGCGTATTGTATTGGTAATCTCTTATAGGTTCTAACTTTCTGGCATTTTCGAGTATGGCATAATCAAATCCCTGGTTGATCTGGTACCCCCCTGAAATATTAAATCCGCTTTCAACGGTTGCTATATCTCTAATATCCGAAGTTAAAGCACCTCCATTGTTAATGAGGGCAGGATCAAAATCATTGGCCCCGTTTCTTGGCAGTTCCGGATTTGTTGCGGAAAAATTAAAAAAGCCGGGCGGATCTCCATTCGCTATCCCTATACGGGTTTTCTCTTCCAGCGCCTCTCCAAGATCCTGGAGTGCTACCACATTTCGCACATTTAAGGTTTGCTGACTCCGGTTGGTTACCCACACTTCTAATCGTGTGATCTGAACCTGACTACGGATATACGGATAATTAGACAGCGCCTCATCGTATTGATCTCTGAAGTACTGGGCAAGATAGAAGTGCCTGTCCTCATCATAGTCTAGTGCCGTAAGTTCAAATTCGTTAAGCGTACCGCCACCCTGGGCCACTACTGTATTGTTTTGTGACCTTTGTTCCGAAAATACGGCAGTTACCGTGGTCTTGCCAAATTGCAATTGGGTCTTTACCCCAAAAAGACTTTGGGCACCTGTAATGAGGGAACTGTTTAGAGGCATGTTCACATTACCTACCTCAATTTTTTGAATTATATCATCCTCTGTTGGCGTATAATCTAGTTTTACAAGGTTCTGAAAATCGAAGGTAGCTTCTGTGTCGTAATTGGCTGTTACCTGCAATCGTTCTCCTACTTTCCCCAGCATACTTAAACTAATACGCTGATCAAAATCGAAGGAGAGATTGGTCCGGTTTCTTGGTGAGAGTGCCGGATTGTCATTTTTTTGCCAGATAACACCCAGGTCCATGGCCACAGATCCCTGAGGAATCACTTCAATTGTATTACCTCCAAAAACAGATTCAAAGAAATTGTTGTTGACATAGAAATTGGGGAGCAGGTTTCTCCTTGCTTCTTCACTACCTTCTTTTTTCCCGGAATAGGCATCTAACTTTTCTTTGAAGTAAGACTTCATATTCTCCTTGCGCACCAGTTCCATATACTGGGCCGGAGTTAGGATTACCGGATAGTTAATGTCGTAGTCCCCAACGCTCTCCGTATAAATATACCGGTCTAGCTGGGGGTCATAGGTGTATTTGGAAACAATACTTTTGGGGTTTGGCATTTTGATCTTGCCAAGTGCCACTCCGGTTTGAACAGAGTCTGCAGCTTGTTCCTCAGTTTCCTGAGACCATGAATTCCCGGCCCAAAGGAAAATGAAGAATAGAAAAAATAGCTTAAATGTAGATTTAAGAAAAGATTTTGCCCCTTTTTTCAAACTAATTACAAATTTTTCAGCGCGTGTTTGATAATGTCCTCTACGCTTAGTGAAGCATCTTGACTTAAAACCTTGTCCACAGCCTTTTCGGCTTGTTTTCTTTGAAAGCCAAGAACCTCTAAAGCAGATAACGCTTCTTCTTTATTTGTATTGTTCGAATTTGGGTAAACTTCGTCCAGATCGTAAATTTTTAAAACTTTGTCCTTAAGATCCAGAATTACTCGTTGCGCTGTCTTAGCACCAATGCCCTTAATAGCCTGTATAGATGGAACATCTCCTGTGGCGATAGCATCTCTAATTTGAAAGGGCGTCATGGATGAAAGCATGGTCCTGGCTGTACTAGATCCTATCCCTGAAACAGACAAAAGCAATCTAAAGATCTCCCTTTCAGAAGCTTCCATAAATCCGAAGAGGGTATGGGAATCTTCTTTGATCTGTAAATGTGTGAAAAGTTGAATATTTTCTGAGCTTGGAAGTTGGGAAAATGTATGTAATGAAATATTCACAAAATACCCCACACCCCCGCAATCTATGACCACATGTGTGGGATTTTTTTCTGTAAGCCTGCCTTTTAAATGAGTGATCATTGAATTATTTTATTCTAATTAGGGTTTGTGAATAACGCTTACTTATTTACTTTTTTTTGCTTTTCTGCGCTTCTCCCGTTCCTGTGCATCTATCACTGCCACCGCCGTCATATTAACCATTTCTTCTACACTTGCTCCTAATTGCAGGATATGTACCGGGCGTTTAAGACCCAACATAATAGGACCTATGGTATCTGCCGCATGTATCTCCTTGAGTAATTTATAGGTAATATTTGCAGCCTCCAGATTTGGAAAAATTAAGGTGTTTACTTTTTTTCCCGCTAGTTTTGAGAAGGGAAACTGACTTTGAAGAAGTTCTTTGTTCAGCGCAAAATCTGTTTGAATCTCACCATCCACTACCAGATTCGGATCAGTTTCATGGAGAATGCGTACTGCTTCCTTCACTTTTCTTGAGTGTGGATGTTTCGAGGATCCGAAGTTGGAATAAGAGAGCAAAGCCATTACAGGGTTAAACCCAAAAGCTATTGCCAAATTTGCAGTCATTCTGGTGATCTCCGCTAATTCCTCGGCTGTAGGATCTATGTTGATTGAGGTGTCTGCCAGGAAAATAGGCCCACGACTTGTGATCATAATATGGACGGTAGCGGCCTTAGAAACATTGGCTGCTCTGCCAATAACCTCAAATACGGGTTTAATAGAAGATGCATATGACCTGGAATACCCTGAAATCATCCCATCGGCATATCCTTCGAGGACCAGCATGGAACCAAAATAATTCCGTTCCCGCATTCTGCTCTTAGCACTGTACAGGGTAGCCCCATTACGCCGTCTTGCCTCCCAGTATTTATGAGCATATTCTGTCCTTTTCTCTAAGGATTTTTTCCCGTATTGATCAATAATTTCTACCTCCGCATCAAATTCAAGTTCCTTCTTGAGTTCTGCAATGATATCCTCGTTCCCCAACAATATAGGTTGAGCAATACCTTCCTCATGTACTATTTGTGCGGCCTTAAGCACATCTAACTGGTCTGCTTCGGCAAAGACTATCTTCTTTGGGTTGTTCTTTGCCCTGCTCATCAGCAAACGCATTACTTTATTATCCTCACCAGAGCGTTGGTAGAGTTCCTCCTTGTATTTTTCCCAATCTGTAATGGGAAATTTGGCCACACCACTATCCATGGCAGCTTTTGCAACAGCCGGTGGAATTTCAGCAATAAGACGTGGATCAAAAGGTTTTGGAATTATATACTCCCTCCCAAAAGTGAGTCGGGTTTCGCCATAGGCAATATTTACCTGTTCCGGAACAGGTTGTTTTGCAAGTTCAGCCAGTGCCTTAACCGCGGCCATTTTCATTTCTTCATTGATCTTTGTGGCCCGCACATCGAGTGCACCACGAAAGATAAATGGAAAGCCAAGGACATTATTTACCTGGTTAGGATGATCTGATCTTCCGGTAGCCATGATCACATCTTTCCTTGTTTTTACAGCAAGGCTGTACTTGATCTCAGGATCCGGATTCGCCATGGCAAAAACAATTGGATCATCTGCCATAGATTTCAGCATGGCCGGGGTCATTGTATCTGCTATAGAAAGTCCAATAAATACATCAGCATCTTTTAGTGCATCGGCCAGGGTTTGAAAATTACGGTCTGTAGCAAATTCTTGTTTTTCAGGAGAAAGGTTATCACGATCCTTTCGTATTACTCCTTTACTATCTACCATAATGATATTATTGGCATCTGCCCCAAAGGCCTTGTAAAGTCGTGTACAGGAAATTGCAGCGGCACCTGCTCCACTGATCACTATTCGTACTTCCTTAATCTTTTTCTTGGCTATTTCCAGTGCATTTATCAGTGCGGCAGAAGAGATAATGGCCGTTCCGTGCTGATCATCATGCATTACGGGAATATCTAATTCCTCTTTTAGTCGGCGTTCTATTTCGAAAGCTTCAGGAGCTTTAATATCTTCCAGATTGATACCACCAAAAGTAGGAGCAATGATCTTTACGGTCTCTACAAACTTGTCTATGTCCTTGGTGTCTAATTCAATATCCATTGCATCTATATCTGCAAAGATCTTGAACAAAAGACACTTTCCTTCCATGACAGGTTTTGAAGCTTCCGGACCAATGTCCCCTAATCCTAACACAGCTGTACCATTAGAGATAACAGCAACAAAATTTCCCTTTGCTGTGTACTTGTATACGTTTTCAACATCTTTGGCAATTTCCAAACATGGTTCTGCTACTCCGGGAGAGTAGGCTAATGCCAGATCTCGCTGTGTAGCATAAGGTTTTGTAGGTACGACCTTGATCTTTCCGGGGGTAGGTTCTGCATGATATATTAATGCTTCCCTTCTCTTCTTATCTTTCGCCATACATTGAATTTAGAAAACAAATTTAAGAGTAATTCTTGGGATACGAACATCTCCCGGAATACTATTACTATACGAAATTCTATATCGGACTATTTAGATGCAGTAGATTTTTTATACGCAATAAACAATCAAAAATCACTTTGCAGGTATTGCGTTTACTCAATCCTAAAAGAACTTATTCCTCAACTCGTTCTTTCTTTACATTTAAGCGCATGGCCAATATTGCGGCAATGATAAAGAACACTCCGGCAAAAAGTATAGCATTGATGGCACTGCCTCCCAATAAATATTTGTAAATAGGGCCAAAGGTTAAGGTTTCAATCCCCATAGGAATCACAATCATCATATTCAAAATTCCCATATAAACACCCCTTCTTTCCTGAGGTACCACTTTGGAAACCATGGTATAAGGTATACCCATCATGGCGGCCCATCCTATCCCAAATAAGACCATAGGCGCTAATACGAGCAGGGAATTATCAATAAATGGAATTGCGAAGAGTGCCAAGCCGGTACCAACCAGACTATAAGCGTATATTTTTTTGCCCCCATATTTTAAGGTAAGTGGCACCAGGGCGAGCGCAACAACCATGGTAACAATATTATAGGTCAAACTCATTTGAGCGGACTGCGATGCAGCTTCCGAAATACCATAACCCATTGTTTTCATAAACAGTGGGGTAATGTATTGCCAATAGACAAAAAGAGCATACCATTGAAACAAATACACCGCGCTTATCTTCCACATAAACGATGGCATTTCTCTTATAGCACTTGCTATTTCTGCAAAAGGCTTGGCAATACGGGCACCAATTGGTTGGCTCTTATCATGATTGATTTCTTCTAACTCCTCTGCGGAAGGAGGAATTTCCGGAGTCTTTAGAACGGACCATAAAACAGTTGTTATAGAAAGGACACCTCCTACATAGAAAGAATAATACATCCAGGTAGGAATAGCATCTGTGCCTTCATAGACCTCAGCACCAAATAACTTTTGAAATAAAACTATAGAACCCATGGCCAATAAGATACCAGCCCCTACGAATAAACTTTGCATTTGATACCCCAGACTCAATTGCTTTTCTGGTAATTTATCCCCTACAAAAGCGCGATACGGTTCCATGGCCATATTGTTCCCCACATCCAAAATCCATAAAAGGCCTACGGCAAACCATAATACTGGACTAGACGGAAAAACAAATAAACATATACTTCCAATTAGCGCACCTATTAAAAAATAAGGCTTACGTCTTCCCCATTTTGGAGACCAGGTTTTATCAGACATTGCACCTATAATAGGCTGCACGATCAGACCGGTAACAGGACCGGCGATATTTAATATAGGAAGCAATTCTTCAGAAGCACCTAAAAATAAAAACAAAGGATTTATTGCAGTTTGTTGCAGTCCAAAACTATATTGGATTCCAAGAAACCCAACATTCATATTGAAGATTTGCCAAAAACCTAAGCTTGGCTTTTTAATTAAACTCATAATGTGCGCAGTTTATGAAATTGTGAAAGCATTAGTCTTATATCCTTATTAACAACCTTTCAATATAGGGTTTTATCATTGTTCTTAATAAAATCTTAATTATAAAATTTAGATTTTAAGTCCGAAATCGATGTAGTAAGGATTTATTATTCCAGAAATTTGATATTTCGTTTTAATCCTGAAAATTTTGTTCGTTTCACGGCAGATCCTTTAAAGACCTTTTTAAAAACATCTTCGGTGATCTCTTCCCATTCTTTTTTTGTCATAGATAACAATTGGGGCTCCGGATTAAAAAGTGGTTCCTGATGTGCTTTTGAAAATCGATTCCAGGGACAAACATCCTGGCACACATCGCATCCAAAGATCCAATCATCCATTTTTCCCTGGAAAGAAGAAGGGATCTCATTCTTTAATTCTATGGTAAGATATGAAATACACCTGCTGCCATCTACCACATATGGCTGTACAATGGCTTGTGTAGGGCAGGCATCGATACAAGCGGTACAACTACCACAATGATCAGTTACTGCATGGTCATATTCCAGTTCCAGGTCTATGATCAGCTCCGCAATAAAATAGAAGGATCCAAGCTTTTGCGTTAGTAGGTTACTGTGTTTCCCTATCCAACCCAAACCACTTTTTGCCGCCCATGCCTTATCGAGTACCGGTGCTGAATCTACAAAGGCACGACCATGCACCTCACCAATTTCGTCTGAGATAAACTCTTGTAACTGTTTTAATTTAGATTTTATAACATGGTGATAGTCTTGCCCGTAGGCGTATTTTGAGATCTTATAGGTGCCTTCGTCCTGTTTCTCTGATGGGTAATAATTGAGTAGTAAGGAAACAACCGACTTGGCACCATCCACTAGTTTGGTGGGATCCAGACGCTTGTCGAAATGGTTCT
>CBDUON010000046.1:0-15170 GCA_965368835.1 uncultured Eudoraea sp.
CACTATGGATCTTTTTGGGCGGCATATGACGTACCTCGACACTTATGGCATTTCTCCCGGAAATCAATTCAAAGCATCTTCTCCAAAAATGGATTTTCCCTGGTTACTACCAAGCCGATGATATTTGATGCATTTTATATTGCACAACTCTCTGAAAAATACAAGCATGGGAAACATCGATTCCTGTCTGCTTTTTGGCACGGACTGCGCTCTAACCTACATGGTTGGAGAACCGGAGAGTATTCTTCCCTACTTTATGTATTAGAAAAGCGGCAATAGCACTTTAGAAGCATTTTAGCGAACTATCTTGCATCCTTAGTCAAAAGATATAGGCACACATAAATGCAGCGTACAGCGCTTTTATATACCAGTCAATCAAATAGAGTATAACAATCATAATTTATTTTAACCATAGATACAATCTATACAAATTTTTGAGAGGATTTTTTATACCATATGCTCTTTTAGATTTATTTAAAATTTTTATGATTCCAAATAATTCCTTTCTTACTTTTGCCGACTCAAAACAATTATAAAATGAAGAAGTTTTTTATAGCAACTGCGATTTTAACCGCCATGGCTTGTCAACAAGACAAGATTGCCTATGTAGATAATATCCGGCTTATGGATGGGTATAAAGAAAAAATAGCTGTTGAAGCTCAATTCACTGCCAAGAAAGAAACATTCAACAAGAAACGTGATAGTATTTCACAAGTTTTTCAAATGGAAGCACAGGCTATTGAAACTCAGGTAAAAGCGATGTCTCAGCAGAAAGCACAGGAAACCTACGCTATGTTACAACAAAAGGGACAGCGCATAGGGCAAGAACTGCAGCAAGAGGAGCAGTTATTACAACTTAAAGGTCAGGCAGAAATGGATAGTGTGATCCAGAAAGTTAAGAAGCAGATCGCGGCATTTGGAAAAGAAAAAGGATATACGTACATCCTTGGCGGTGGTGAAGGCGGAAGCGTGCTTTATGGAGCAGATTCTAAAGATGTCACCGATGAGATCCTGGCAGTTCTAAATAAGGATAGTAAGGAGTAACAGCAGAACACAGCTTCTATTATACGAGTATTTACCCGCTAGTATTGTAGCAGAAATACAAGGAATATCGCCGGAATAAAATAAATAACAATTGTTTTAGCCCCTTCATAGTCCTTGGCCATTCTCTGACCAAAAAGCAACATTAGCAGAGAGATACAAGCTAAAATACCCCCAAAATAAGCAAAGACACTCTCCCCGGACATCAGGATTTGAACAAATCCGATGCCACTAAACAAGCCGGCTAATACTTCCATTACCAGCACAACAAAAAGCATTAAAGGGACAATGTTCTTAAATGGCGTTTCGGAAAAATGTCCCTTTAGCCAGTCGAGATTCCCCTTCCAGTCTATCATTTTGTCTATGCCGCTTTGCAGAAAAGTGATAACAAGGAAAAGAAGTAATAATAAAACCGCACTATTTTGTGTAAGGACTTCCATAGTAATTATGTTTAGTTAGACAGCATAGTGATCACGCTGCCGATTTGTGTAATAATCTTGTGAGTTTAATGGAAAGATCTGTCAAAATTATTTTTGAATTACCATTTCGTTCTACATGATAAATAGCTTGTTCTAATTCTTCCATAATCCCAAGGATATTATTTTCATGAACAAATCCCGCAAATTTATCGAACTGAAATCCATCTACATGCACCTTCATATAGGCCAGTTCTTCCACATTATAATTAATAAGTAAGGCTTGTCTAAAAACAGCCATACAGTACTTTAAAAAGTTTTTCTGGGTTTCTCGCCCGGTTTTAGCCACTTCCTCGCTCCATAAGATGAGTTCATGGATCGCCGCCTTTTTGCCCTTGGCCTTAAAGGCACTTCGCACCCATTGCACAAACCATTTCTCAAAGATCAGCTCTTCCGAATCCTTGTTCATGAGTTCCAGGGCCTTATTGAAATTGCCATTCGACTCATGAGCCAATCGCTGAGCTTCTTCTCGTCTCACCCCCATTTCTACCAATGCCCCTGTAATTGCCTCTTCCGGTAAAGGAGGAAAATGCAGCAGCTGACATCTGGATCTGATGGTTTGCAATATCTGTTCCTCATCTTCTGCAATTAGCAAAAAGATGGTCTTATCCGGTGGCTCTTCCAGTAATTTCAACAATTTATTGGAAGCAGCTGTATTCACTTTTTCAGCCATCCAAATGATCATTACCTTATAACCGCCTTCGTACGCTTTAAGCGCTAATTTCTTCACAATCTCATGGGATTCATCTACCCCAATTTGACCTTGCTTTTTCTCTATCCCAATGATCCGGTACCAGTCAAATAAACTACCGTATGGGTCCTCTTTTATAAATTGTCTCCATTCTGCCATGTAATGATTGCTTACTGCATGACTTTTAACAGTATCTGAATTGGATACGGGAAAGGCAAAATGAAGATCGGGATGTGAAAGGGCATTGCATTTCAGATTGCACGCTTCGTTACCGGTAGTATTCTCACCCTCGGAATTACCACAAAGAATATATTGGGCGTAAGCAATAGCAGCTGGTAATGTTCCTGAACCTTCCGGTCCCACAAATAACTGAGCATGCGGCACACGTCCGGAATCTGCGCTGTGCGTAAGATGTTTTTTTATGTGGGGGAGCCCTATTATTTCCTTAAAAAGCATAAGGTCAAATATACAGATTTTGTAGGTCTGGGCAGTTAAATTAAATAAAGAGCTGACTTTACCCTCGTTCTTTTATTCTTTACATTTGCCATTCTCAAAATCAACAAAAGGATGAAGACCATAGAAGATTTTAATTTCAAACATAAAAAGGCCTTAGTTCGTGTGGATTTCAATGTCCCACTAGACGCCGAATTTAAAGTAACGGACACCAATAGAATAGAGGCGGCAAAGCCTACCATCATGAAGATATTGGAAGATGGTGGCAGCGCAGTGCTTATGAGTCATCTAGGACGGCCCAAAGGGCAGGTAAATCCGGAAATGTCTTTAAGGAATATTTGTAATGCAGTTAGTGAGATCATTGGTGTAGAGGTGAAGTTCGCTGAGGACTGTGTTGGGGAAAAGGCAATAGAAGCTGTGAATAAACTTAAGGATGGGGAAGTGTTACTTTTGGAGAATCTGCGTTTTCATGCGGAAGAAGAAAAGGGCGACAAAAATTTTGCAAAAGCCCTCTCAAAATTAGGAGATATATATGTCAATGATGCTTTTGGAACAGCTCACCGTGCTCATGCATCTACAACCATAATTGCTCAGTTTTTTCCAGAAAAGAAATGTTTTGGCTATTTACTGGCAAAGGAAATTGAGGCGATCGAAAAAGTAATGCGTACCGGAGAAAAGCCGGTTACAGCTATACTTGGGGGAGCAAAGGTCTCCTCTAAAATTACGATCATTGAAAACATTCTGGATAAGGTAGACCATCTCATTATTGGCGGCGGCATGACCTTCACCTTTGTAAAAGCAATGGGAGGAAAGGTTGGCGATTCTATTTGTGAGGATGATAAAATGGAGCTGGCTCTGGAGATCATGGAACAAGCGAAGAAAAAGGGTGTATCCATTCATCTTCCCGTAGATGTCCTGGCAGCAGACAGTTTTAGCAAAGATGCCCGTACTCAAGTAGTATCGGTTAAACAAATTCCTGAGGGATGGCAAGGTCTGGACGCCGGACCTGAAACTTTAAAAATGTTTAAAAAGGTGATCCTGGCCTCTAAAACTATCCTCTGGAATGGCCCTGTTGGAGTATTTGAAATGGAAAAGTTCGCAAAAGGAACCATCGCAATTGGCAATTATATTGATGAAGCTACAAAGAACGGTGCATTTTCTCTCGTAGGCGGAGGTGATTCTGTAGCAGCTGTAAAACAATTCGGATTTGAGGATAAAGTTAGCTATGTATCCACAGGCGGAGGCGCTATGTTAGAGAGTTTGGAAGGAAAAACACTCCCGGGTATTGCAGCAATATTGGAGGCCTAGAATCGTTTTACAAGAAGAGATCTTAGACCTTAATCCGGGCTATTGAAAGGATTATTTTATTCTTTCAAAAAAAAATTGCATTTTCGTTGATCCCCACGGTTTAAAAAAAGACTATGTACTCATTAAAAAAATGGTTGCTTTTTGGGCTCCTTATAGGATGCGCTGAACTACTTTCAGCACAGCAAGCCGATTCTTTAATTGTCAAAGAGGGGATCAAGGCACAAGACGAAAGAACACAAAACTTACAGAAAGATACAATTAACAGCCTTGCAGAAGGAAGTGCTACATTTCTGATCAAACCAGATAAGACCATTGCTCTCACTGATCATATAATGGCATCAAAATATGACAGTCTCTGGATGAAGGAACTGTATGAGAGCGCGCAGTCCTTTCAAAGTATGTATGATGAAATATTAAGCACAGAAGGCGTTGGCATTGACAGTGTTTCTTTAGACACTGAACTTTTAAAAGAACGATTACTGGCCCTGGACCAAAAAACTCCATTTAATATTTCCTATAATCCCTCCTTAGAATCTGTTATCAAATCCTTTTTGATCAGAAAAAGAGGCCTTATGGAGCGCATGATGGCGGTGAGTCAGTTTTACTTTCCTCTATTTGAACAGGAACTAGACAATTATAATATACCCTTAGAGCTCAAATATCTTGCAATTGTTGAATCTGCACTAAACCCAAGAGCAAAGTCGCGTGTTGGAGCAACCGGACTTTGGCAATTCATGTACAGTACAGGAAAGATGTACGATTTAGACGTGAGCAGCTATGTAGATGAACGAAGCGATCCTATAAAGTCGACCAAAGCAGCCTGTCAGTACCTTTCTAAACTATATGATATTTTCGGTGACTGGGATTTGGCTTTAGCGGCCTATAATTCAGGGCCGGGAAATGTAAATAAAGCCATACGACGATCCGGAGGGTATACTAATTATTGGAATATAAGACGAAATTTACCTAGAGAAACTGCAGGCTATGTTCCGGCATTTTTAGCTACCATGTATTTGTTTGAATATGCAGAAGAACACGGGCTGAAATCTACAAAGGTTCCGCGTGCTTATTTTGAAACGGATACAGTCCACATAAAAAGGTTGATCACTTTCGATCAGATTTCTAAACTGGTAGACGTGAGTGTTGAAGAGCTTACGGTACTGAATCCTTCATATAAATTGAATATCATTCCTAATATTCCCGGGAAAAACTATTCCCTCCGTTTGCCTAAAAATGAAATAGGCAAGTTTGTTGCCAACGAAGAAGCCATCTATGCCTATGTTGAGGAGGAATTAAAAACAAAGGAATCCGCTTTACCACAAATGGTTAAAGCAGAAGAAAGGATCCGGTACAGAGTGAGGAGCGGAGACTATCTTGGGAAAATAGCGGAGCGTTATGGTGTTAGGGTTAGTCAGATTAAAAATTGGAACGGCTTAAAAAGCAATAATCTTCGCATAGGGCAACGTCTTACGATCTTCCCAAGAAAACCTTATGTAGCAACAACGGCCCCTGCCAAACCAACTACTTCACTGAATAACAGTGATTTAAAAATTCATACGGTAAAAGAAGGAGATTCCTTATGGACCATTTCTAAAAAATATCCTGGAATTACTATTGAAAATTTACGAGAATGGAACGGTATTAGTGGTAATAACTTGTTGCCAGGCACAAAACTAAAATTATGTGCATGTTCCTCGTAAGACACCAATTCTAAAGTAAGATTTAGACCACGGTTTAAACTAATGCTGACTCAAAGATCAATGAAACACGTATCTACACTACTGCTTGCCTTATTATTTTTATCTTCTTGTAACGACGGACCCAAAAAATCGTATAAACCAGCCTCTATTGGAGCTATAAACACTGTAGGTGTTGTCATTAGCAATGAATTATGGGAAGGCCAGGTTGGTGATAAATTACGCGAGTATTTTGCTGCACCCGTGGTTGGATTAACCTGGGATGAACCAATATTTAATCTGGAACAAATGCCACAAAAGGTATTTACAGGCACTACAAGACATCGCAGGGCCGTGCTTTTTGTTGATCTGGATACCGTAAACGTGGCGCATGTAAAGACTGATCTTTACGCTACACCGCAAGAGATTGGGGTAATTAAAGGAAGAACGCAAGAAGAGATCATAGAGAACATAGAGACACATGCGGAGGAGATGATTCAGGCCATTACTGCTATGGAGTTAAAGGAAACTCAGAAGAGATTCATGAGATCCCTAAATAAAGATAGGATCCTGGAAGAGAAATTTGGTATCACTTTAAACCTTCCCTCCATCTACAAATTAGGGAAACAAGAAGATAATTTTGTTTGGATAGATCGCGAGATCCAAAAAGGGAGCATGAATATCATTGCCTATGAAATACCCTGGAATAGTCTGTCTAATGATTCTACTTTTGTGACAGACTTTGTGAGAATGCGCGATTCTATTGGGGAAAAGTATGTCCCGGGACCAGATCATCCCACTAAGAAGACCTATATGACCACGGAAGATGCCTTTGCACCGTATTTCTTTGAAACAGAGATCGATGGTAAAAGAACTGTGGAAGCGCGAAGTATATGGGATATAGAGAATTTCCCCATGGCCGGTCCGTTCGCAACCTTTATAATTGATGACGAAAAGAACAACCGCAAATTAGTGGTGGAAGGATTCACCTTCGCACCGGCTACTAATAAAAGAGATTATATGTTTGAATTGGAGGCCATTATTAGAACCATAAAATTCAAATAAAACCTAAAGAAATAAAAAAAGCTCCATGCCAATCGGTTTGGAGCTTTTTTTATTCCCTTCAATCAAAAGCGAAGCCTGTAGAAAGCCTAAATACGAATGCGTATAAGGTTATAAGCCAAAGGCCAAAGCAGAACCAGGAGAATGCCTTAAAATACTTTTTAAGGAACATATTACTCCAGTTTCTAAATGCTTCTAAATAAATTTCTTTAAAGTGTAAAAGTCTCTGCATATCCCTGCCTTTTAATGTTTATCCTGTGGCAAAGATCATTTTCTAGGGCAGAAGAAGTATAATAACTAGATAAAGAACACAAAAATTGGGTTGGAAAAACAGCCGAAATAAAAAACCTCCGTCAATGGTATACTTTATCCGTTATACCGAAGATGCAGAGGTTATAATTATAGTAAGTAAGCGGGGAAAGCTTACTTTTTTATAAAGTTTGTTCGTTTTCTTTCTAGTCGAATGCAAAACCAGTGGCTACCCTAAAAATAAAGGCATAAAGCACAATGATCAAACATGCCAGACAAAACCAGGTGAAGATTTTAAAAAAGTTGCGAACAAAATAGGAACCCAAATTTTTAAAGGCTTCTAAGTAAATTTCTTTTAGGAGTAAAATATGTTTCATACACAATAGATTTAGCTGTTAGTAATGCACTGTTTTTATGGTATTAACTTCAATTTACGTCAATGCGTATCTGCTCCTTTCATATTTGTTGTATAGCATCTTATTCTTGTGGCGAAACAAGAGATATTGTAAATATGGCCGTGGGGAATAAATTAGTAATAGGGATTATTTAGCCCCTATCTAATAAAAAAGCCATCTTCTTATTGAGAAGATGGCTTTCCTGGGGTAGGTTAGTTCAATTGTGTTTTACATGTCTACTATAATAAATTCGGAACGCCTGTTGAGCTGGTGTTGTGCACTACTACATTTAACACTGCCATCACAGCCATTTAATAATCTTTCTTCTCCGTAACCAATGGCGCTTTCTATACGTTTAGGATCAATGCCTTTAGAGATGATATAGTCTCTTGTTGATTTTGCTCGTCTGTCTGAGAGGTATTTGTTGTAAGCGGCGTTACCTCTGGAATCTGTATGAGATTCTATCTTGATGATCATTGCGGGGTTTTCCTGCATAACCGCTACCAATTTGTTTAGTTCGGTAGCCGCATCGGCTCTGATGTTCGACTTATCGAAGTTGAAGAAGATCATATTTAGTTTAATCTTCTTAATCCCTTCTTCAAGGACGATCAGGTCTTCTAGTTTTTCTAAGGAAACTTCAACATTGATCAGTTCATTATCCTTGGTTTGGGTATTGACAACTACCTCAGAATAACCTTCTTTAGTAGTTTTCACTGTATATTTTGTGTCACTATCCAGATCTTCAAAGACAAAACTTCCATCTTTATCTGAAATTACTTCCTTGAGTTTAATATTGTTCTCATCCAGGAGCGTCACTAGTGCTTCCGGCATTACTTCCCCGGTTATTTGTTCCGTCACCACGCCGGCTATGGCATTTAGATTTAATTCTTCAGGTAATAATCTGGAGAAGGAATAAATATCATCATCTCCTTTTCCTCCGCGTCTGTTGGAGGCAAAAAATCCTTTTTGAGTTTCCTCGTTCACTATATAAGAGAAATCGTCTTTCTTGCTATTCACAGGTTTCCCCATGTTTATAACTTGCTGAAAGCCCTTTTCTTCGTCAAGGGCAACTTCGTAGATGTCTAATCCTCCCAAGCCTATATGACCATTTGATGAGAAATAAAGTTTCTTATCACTTATAAATGGAAACATCTCTTTACGCTCCGTATTGATTTCCGGACCGAGGTTACGCGGGTCAGAATACCCGCCATCTTCATACACATCAACTACAAAAATATCTGTTTCTCCTAAACTACCAGGTCGGTCAGATACAAAGTAAAGTTGTTTGCCATCCGGACTTAAGGCAGGATGACCTGTTGAAAATTCATCACTGTTAAATGGAAGTTCAGTGGCCTCTGTCCATGCCCCATCAACTTTACGAGACCTGTATATTTTTAGATTATTCACGCCATTTTTATCTCGCTTCAGCTTCTTCCCATAATTATTTCTGGTAAAATACATGGTGGAATTATCTGGTGAGAAAGTAACGGACGCTTCGTGATACTTTGTATTGATCTTTTTAGAGAATTTGATGGCATCTTTAACCTCTTGCGATTCATTATTTACCTTGGCAACATAAAGATCCAGATAGGGCTGATTGTTCCATTTATACCTGCGGGTACTAAAGAAGGACGAATCCATTGCTGAGGCAAATACCAGCTGATCCTCGTTGTAGAACATAGGGGAAAAATCAGAATATTCTGAATTTGTAGCTATATTCCGAATGGTATATTCCTGTTCGGTATTTAGAATGTTGTCTAATACTTTTTCCTTTGGTGTTGTTCTGGGATCGTCCACGGAGTATCGCATCCCTTCCTTTTTTACTTGACGATCATACAGGCGCATCAGGCGTTTGGCCCTGGCGTATTTCCCGGTGCCCTTAAGACTATGTGCGTATTTAAATATGTTTTCCGCACTTATATCGTTTTTATAGCGATTGTAAAGAATGTCATACCAATAGAAAGCTCGCTCCATATTTGTATTAAAATAGTGCGAATCACCCGCCTTTTGGATGACCTCATAGGTGTAATTATCCTCATTATTCTTTAGAAAAGACTCATATAATTCGGCTGCCTCGGCATACCACATTTTATTGAAGTATTCATCTGCTTTTTGCAGCAATTTATTGGGAGGATCTTTTATAGTGCTTCTTTTTAAGACCTTCTTTGTCAAAGGACCTGAGGCAGTGTTTTGAAATTGTGTTGCAGCGGTTGGCTTTGAAACTGTACTTTGAGAAGATACCTTCTCATTTTCAATATGCATCACCCAAAGCTTTTCCCCATATTTTCCATTTAAACGAGACGAAGCGGCTTTTAAGACGCCGTTCCATTCTTTAGAGTGGGCCAGATAAACATAGGTTAGCTTAGAAACTGGATTTTCTGCGGTTAAAGGATACAACCCTTTGGTTCGTAGCTTTTCAACGAATTTTGAAACATTGTTTTTATCACCGAATACCCCGGCAACGGCGTAATATCCGTTTCCTATGGTGGTCATTCCCTCCACTGTTCGGGTGGCGATCTTATTATTTTTTGCAGCCCTTTCGAATTGGCTGTGAGATTGTACTGCTGCGGTTGTACTAGTTGATTTAACTACTTCTGTGATTTCAGAAGGGTTCTTTTTGCTGTTTTCAACATGTAAGATCCACATCTTCTTCTTGTATGTTCCATCTAAATAGGAAGATATAGCATCCTCTCCCGAAGAGAAATGATCTAAGTACACATAATGCATTCCATTTTCAGGGCTCTTGAAATATCCTGGAGCGGCTCCATTGTTTTTAAGTGAATTTGCAAATTTATTGGCGTTTTGAGACACCCCAAATACCCCCGTGATCAGATAGTATCCATTGTATACATCTGCATAACCACCAACAGATTTGGTGATAATGTTGAGCGCTTTTGCTTTGCTTTTAAACAGTTCTTTTGGAGATGCAGTTAGATTCTCCGTATTAGAAAGTTCTAAAACGGCAGCATGCCCACTAGTATAGCTTACAAATAGCAAGAGAAATAAGATGCTGAAATGTTTTATGTTCATGTGTTTATAGACCCTAATTGATAGCCATTAATTTGAGATCATGCTATTTGATTCGCCCCGAAATACGGGGCATATTCATATATAATCCCTTTCATAACGCCGAATTTAGAAGTTCTCTTGCTACAGGATTACTTTTTGTTGTGAAATGGATGTTTTTTGTCGTGTATCTCAATAATATGTACCTCTGGCAAATGCTGAGGGTATAAAAAGGAAGATTTTTAATTTGGTGCGACTTTATCTTTGTAGGTCTTAGATCAACATTGGAATAATCGAAAAATAAGACCGCAATCATTAATATACCGATAAGTTTATTGATGATTTTAAACTCTTGAAAAGAGTATTTACTTTTTGCTATGGATAATCCATGTTCGTTTAAAAATATGGAGATAAGGAACAAAAAAAGGCAAGCTTCTTAAAGCTTGCCTTTATAATGTAGTTGAAAACTGTTTTACTCTTTTTTCTCCTCTATCTTTTCATCTTCTTTAGAGGCGTCTTTGAATTCTTTAATTCCGCTACCCAATCCCCGCATTAGTTCAGGAATTTTTTTGCCGCCAAATAACAATAGTACTAAAACTACTACGACTGCTATTTGCCAGGGGCCTATTGCCAGAAAAGGTACAAGTAAGATCATGTGCTTTTATTTATAAGGTAAACAAAGGTAATAAAAAACTAGATAGATATTATTTATTCCAAACGTTAAGATTGTACTTAAATTGCTGAACAAAATGACCAAATAAAGGTTTTATAAGAAATATAGTGCATATTGAGGTACTATTATCATTTTTAGGGTAGTAGTATGTTCAAATTCAATTCGAAATGTATCTTTGTGTTGGATGAAGAAAAAAGGAAAAAAAAGAAAGGAGATAAAGCGTAAGCTCTTACATAAGTATCGCTTAGTGATACTTAATGAAAGCACTTTTGAAGAAAAGATCTCTTTTAAATTAAGCAGGCTGAACGTTTTTATCACAGGAACGCTCTTTATTATTGTGCTGATAGGACTAACAACACTGCTAATAGCCTTTACGCCTTTACGAGAGTATATTCCGGGTTATTCTTCAACTCGACTTAAAAAAGAAGCTACCGAACTTACTTATAAAACGGACTCCCTGGTAACTGTCTTAAATTATACCAATAGGTATTTAGAAAATATTCGGATGGTCTTACGCGGAGATGTGGAGAACAACGAAATAAATAGAGATTCTTTATTTGAACAATTTAAAATAGACCCGTCTACTGTTGACTTGTCACCAATTCGGGAGGACTCAATATTACGGGCACAAGTGGCCCTGGAGGATAAGTATAATCTCTTCCAGCGGAATACTTCACAGGGAAGTCTTGTCTTGTTTTCACCGGTAACCGGGGTAATTTCCCAGGAGTATAATGCCGAAAAGAAGCATTTTGCCGTAGATATTGTTGCTGAAAAGGATGCTCCGGTAAAAGCAGTGGCCAATGGTACCGTTATTTTTTCCGAGTGGACAGCCGATACTGGTTTTGTTTTAATAATGGAGCACGAAGAGGGGTTATTATCAGTCTATAAACACAATAGCTCATTGAACAAAGCGCAGGGAGATCTTGTCAGAGCAGGCGAGGTCATTGCCTCTGTAGGTAATACAGGCGAATTCACTACCGGACCCCATTTGCATTTTGAGCTATGGAGCAATGGTAATCCCGTAAATCCATCAGATTATATCGATTTTAATTAAACTACATGTCCTTAAAATCTTTCGCCGCTAAGATCTTTGCTGCAATTGTCCATAAAAGAAACATGCGGTGGGTAAATAACCCAATTAGCACCCAGGAATCCCTTTTTAAAGATCTTGTTTTATCGGCAAAGAGCACTCAATTTGGGGTAGACCACCAATTTGATAAGATCAATTCCCATAATGATTTCATAAATCTCGTTCCAATACGAGATTATGAGGCACTTAGCCCATATATAAATGAAGTAGTTGCAGGAAAAGGGGATATTCTTTGGCCGGGAAAACCCATTTATTTTGCAAAAACAAGTGGCACTACCTCCGGGGCTAAGTATATCCCAATTACCTCCGATTCCATTAAACATCAGGTGGAAGCGTCCAGAAATGCCATCCTCCATTATATTCATGAAACCGGAAGGACTTCTTTTGTGAATGGTAAGATGATCTTCTTGCAAGGAAGTCCGGAACTAACAGAAAAGAATGGGATCAAACTAGGTCGGCTTTCAGGGATATCAGCACATTATGTGCCTAATTATCTACAAAAAAACAGATTACCAAGCTGGGAGACCAATTGTATTGATGATTGGGAAACCAAGGTAAATAAGATCATTGAAGAAACTATAGATCAGAATATGACCGTCATAGCCGGTATACCTTCATGGGTGCAAATGTATTTTGAAAAACTAAGGTCGGTTTCAGGAAAGAAGGTTGGGGAGCTCTTTAAGAATTTTGAGCTTTTTATTTATGGCGGAGTCAATTATGAACCCTACCGGGCAACATTTGAGAATCTGATAGGCAGAAAAGTAGCCAGTATAGAGCTTTTCCCGGCAAGTGAAGGGTTTTTTGCCTACCAGGACAAACAGAATGAAAGAGGCATGCTTCTTTTGTTGAATTCCGGAATTTTCTATGAGTTTGTGAAGGCCGATGAATTTTTTAATGAAAACCCCAAAAGATGTACGCTCAAAGATGTTGAAATAGGAGTGAACTACGCTATGATCATCTCTACCAATGCCGGACTTTGGGCCTACGACCTGGGGGATACCATTCAGTTTGTCTCAATTAAGCCATATCGAATTATTGTTTCAGGGAGAATAAAGCATTTTATTTCAGCTTTTGGGGAACATGTGATCGCTAAAGAGGTAGAATATGCTATGCAGGAAGCCATACAGGTGACAGGAGCACAAGTAAACGAATTTACAGTAGCACCTCAAATTACCCCTGCAAATAAAGAACTTCCATATCATGAATGGTTTATTGAATTTGGCAGAAAACCCGAAAACATGAATGTGTTTGCTCAAAAATTAGATGAGGCACTTCAGGAGCAAAATAGTTATTACTTTGATCTGATAAAGGGAAGCATACTTCAGCCTTTAAAGATCACCCCAATAAAACCGGGAGGCTTTCAAATGTATATGAAGTCGGTCGGAAAACTCGGAGGCCAAAACAAGGTACAACGCTTGTCTAATGACAGGAAGGTTGCCACCGGTCTGGAGATTCAAAAGGAAGAATAGTTATAGGAGGGCAACTGGAAGAGGGCTGAAATCATGAATAATAAGTGTATTTTTGTAGGGATTTATGAGTAAAATAAAAGATACAACCAGGGCACAGGAGTCAACAAACGCCATTGAGCGTTTATATATTACCATGCGCCATCTTTTTAACAGGGGGTTTTATAAACCGATGGGCGTATCCGGGGAGACCCTGCGAAATGCTCTTTTGTTGTTAAGGCCTGAGATATATGGATCTATAGCAGAAGAAAAAGCAGAGCTCAATGGGCTCCTATATGTTCTGGAAAGGCTTCCGGAAGGCATAGAACAGTGTCGATTTATCAATCTAACTTCGGATGAAGGGTATTCCAAGACACATTTTTCGCCGATAATCCCACCAAAAAGGAGGCGTAATTGTTACAGGATAGATGATGAGCAGATGAATATTGAGATCACCCGGGGTCGGTCTGATATTTACGATATTTTAACCCATCTTACCTTCCTTTTTATTGAATCTGGTAAAATATGCAAGCGGGTACTTATTGAAGATACGGACAAGACTATCCGTGATTGGCAGAAAATAGAATTAGCGGTTAATAAGACCAAACTCAATCAGGAAGACAGGGAAGTCGCATTAATTCATACAGCTAATATTTTGGGCAGATCTTTTGTGGAAACCATGGATGTGTACAATAAACTGGCAACCAAGAAAGATCCGGAAAGATTCTTAAAGATCATTTATTGGCTCGGTAAATTGGCTATTGAGGAGGAGACAGGGGGTGAAAAAAGGACGATCACCTTTAGCGCACTTTTAAGAGAGCGTCTGGGTCACCATATTCACGGAGAACAATGGGCTAATAATATTAAAGATACTTTACACAAACACGGGCTGCTAAAGCGTCCAATTCATATTATCAGTGCTAACATGCATAGTGTGGTAAATTCCCTGTATGCAAAAAAGGCATTGGCAAAAGAATCGGCAGAGGGCAGTCTTCTTGAACTGTTTCAGCAGTTAAGTCTGGAAAAAAATGCCAAATTACGGGAGAAAGTGATCGCTGTGGCCCGTAAAAATGGAATGATTGAAATTAAGGACGTTTCCGGAACCAATATTGATGTGCAGATATTTGATATGGCAAAGTTGGGTGATGACAAATGTTGTTATGAGCTTCCTGCCAATCTTTCAAATGAGAATAAACCGGTCATTTTTGTAATGGATTACGCTTTTGGGGAACAGGCATTTGAGACTATAGATGAATTACTAAAGCCTTTTAAGCGAAAACATCAAAAACCGGTGTATATGGACATTGCTTCCATTTCCATAATGGGCAAGGCGGGAATTCTGGAAGGCGGAAAAGGAGATCTGATGATCCCATCGGCCCATATTTTTGAGGGTACGGCAGACAATTATCCCTTTCAAAATGAGCTCAGTGGAGATGATTTTAAGGGGAATGGATTAAAAGTTATGGAAGGAACCATGGTGACTGTATTAGGCACTTCTTTACAGAATAAGGATATTCTAAAATTCTTCCATGAATCTACCTGGGAGGTTATTGGGCTCGAAATGGAAGGGGTACATTATCAAAAGGCAATTCAATCGGCATCTAA
>CBDUON010000047.1:0-15064 GCA_965368835.1 uncultured Eudoraea sp.
ATCACTTTATTATCCTTCATCTCCATAGTACCTCTGGAAATTGGCAATGCCGTTTTTCCTTCGGTGCTTTTTATAAATTTAGAAGCATATTCCTTATCGATCTTAACCTCTCCACCTATTTTTACATTCCCTTCCTGCAGGAGGGAAACAATAGGAGCGTGATTATCTAACACCTGAAATTCCCCATTAACACCGGGAACAGTTACCGAAGTAACATTACCTGAGAATAGAGTGGCTTCCGGAGATACTATTTCTAAATGCATATTGTTTGCTTTCTAAATTCCACTAATGTTTAACTGTTGGGTATTTACTAAACCTCAGCCAACATTTTCTCACCGGCTTCAATAGCCTCCTCAATGGTTCCTTTTAGGTTAAAGGCAGATTCCGGAAGGTGATCTAATTTCCCATCCATGATCATATTAAAACCTTTAATGGTTTCCTTGATATCTACCAAGACACCCGGGATTCCAGTAAATTGTTCTGCCACATGGAAAGGTTGTGAAAGGAAACGTTGTACCCTTCTTGCCCGTCCAACAGCTAATTTATCCTCTTCAGACAATTCTTCCATTCCCAGAATGGCAATAATATCCTGAAGTTCTTTGTATCGTTGTAATAACTCCTTTACGTTTTGCGCACAGTCATAATGTTCTTTACCCAATACGTCTGCTGTTAGGATCCTGGAAGTAGAATCTAACGGATCTACCGCCGGATAAATACCTAATTCCGCGATCTTACGAGACAATACCGTAGTAGCATCTAAGTGAGCAAAAGTAGTTGCCGGTGCCGGATCTGTTAAATCATCCGCAGGCACATATACCGCTTGTACGGAAGTAATAGATCCTCTTTTTGTAGAAGTGATCCTTTCCTGCATGGCACCCATTTCAGTAGCCAGGGTTGGTTGATATCCTACCGCTGAAGGCATACGACCTAAAAGGGCAGATACCTCAGAACCAGCCTGAGTAAAACGGAAAATGTTGTCTACGAAGAAAAGTACATCTTTTCCCTGACCTTCACCGCTACCGTCACGAAAGTATTCAGCAATAGTAAGTCCGGATAGTGCAACTCGTGCACGTGCTCCCGGAGGCTCATTCATTTGTCCAAAGACAAAAGTTGCTTTAGATTTTTTCAGGGCCTTCTTATCTACTTTTGAAAGGTCCCAGCCACCTTCTTCCATAGAATGAAGAAAATCATCCCCATATTTTATAATACCAGACTCCAGCATTTCCCTAAGAAGGTCATTTCCTTCTCTGGTACGTTCACCAACTCCGGCGAATACAGAAAGACCACCATGGCCTTTTGCAATGTTGTTAATTAATTCCTGGATCAAAACGGTCTTACCAACTCCTGCTCCACCAAATAAACCGATCTTTCCACCTTTTGCATAAGGTTCAATTAGGTCAATTACCTTGATCCCGGTGAACAGAACTTCTGTAGAAGTAGAAAGGTCTTCAAACTTAGGAGCTTCTCTGTGAATAGGTAACCCATTCTTACCATCTTTAGGTAGATTAGGCATTCCGTCAATAGCATCGCCAATTACGTTGAATAATCGACCATATACATCTTCCCCGATAGGCATTTGAATTGCCTTTCCTGTGGAAACAACGTCTACTCCTCTACTCAAACCATCGGTAGAGTCCATCGAAATAGTTCTTACACTGTTTTCGCCAATATGAGATTGAACTTCCAGTACAAGAAGCGTTCCGTCGCTCTTTGTGATTTCAAGGGAGTCATAGATGTTCGGGAGTTCGGATCCCGATTCGAATTCTACGTCGATTACCGGTCCGATAATCTGAGAAACTTTGCCGGTTACTTTAGCCATTCTTCTACTATTTTATGTCGAATTAAGAGAAAATAAGTCGCGTGGGTGTACTTCACTACGCGCTTTTTTCCGGCTGCAAAGATATGTTTTTACATTTGAAAAAGGAATCGTTTAAGCTGATTTTTTAAACAAAAAAAGCACTGGTTTCCCAGTGCTTTTTTTTAATCGTATATAGTTCGCTTATGGATTAATTGTCCAGGATACGTAGAAAATGGATCCTACTCCCCCTGTACCTACGGCTGAGAAATATTCCTGCCCAAGGATGTTAGATCCTCCTACTTTAAAAATAGACTTTATATCTGGCACTGCATAGTTGATCTGAGCATCAAGAACAGTAAATGATGGTAATTGTCCGTCTGCAAATGTTGCCTGCCAGAAATAGGTATCACTCCATCGGTAATTAACATTAAAGCCAAAATTCTCAAAGAGTTCAGTATTTCCAAAGGAAGCCTTCACTTTGTGATTTGGCGTATTAAAGTTGGTCCTGAAATCAGGAAATGCCGCCTGGTCAAAATCAATTTCTGAATAGGTGTAGTTAACACCAAGATCAAAGTTCCCTAACACTTTAAAATCTAATCCTATGGTAGCGCCGTATGAATTAATGTCGGCCAATGAATTGGTATAAGTTTGATAAGGTTTGAAATCGCCATTTTGTAAGGCCAGTAAGGACAAGGCATTATCCCCCGCCGTACCATACAATGGCACCAATACCGTTGTATTAGAAATAAAATTCTTATACTGGTTATAGTATCCGCTAAGATCGATGGTTACTTTTCCAAACTGAGCTCTATAGCCTGCTTCAAATGCAGTGATCTCTTCCGGCTTTACTAAAGGTGTGTTTACTGCCGCAGGTGCGCCAGCATTAACAGAAGCTACCGAGAAGGCATTTTCATAGGCGGCCCTACCTACAACCGTTGCTGTTGGAGACATGGTAATTGCCTGACCAGCTGTGCTCACTGGAAAGGATCTTACGTCCCTGTCCAGGTTGTTAGGAGCAGATCCTACTAATACTGCCAAACCGGCATCTAATCCAATAAAAAGATCCTGGGTGGTTGGGTTTCTAAATCCTTGTTGTGCGGAAACCCGGAAATTTTGATTTCTTTTTTGCCCTGCTGTATAGGCTAATGAAACTCTTGGCGAGAAGAATCCGTCAAAGAACTCATTTTTGTCATAACGTACAGAACCAGTGAATTTTAAACGTTCCTCAAGGAACTTTTTTTGGAGCTGCATATAGGCACCGTACTCATTATAACTAATAGGCCCATCGATATCTGTAAAAATGGTGCCATTGGAGTTTAGTACATATTCCCGGAAAGAGCCTCCAATTTGTATATCGGCAAAGTCTCCGGTGAGATGTGTAAAGTTATAATTGGCATCTATGTGCCGAAGTTTTGTATTGTCGATAAATTTTGACCCCGTCAGCAGATCCCCGTCTGCAGTTACCTGGTTAAAGGCGTTTTGATATTGAGGTGACCCTGGTAAAAAACGACCTGTATCTGCGGCTTGCCGTGCAGCAGCATGTGCAGTGGCATCATCTAATAAGACCCCGGTTCCTATTCCTAAGCGAGCTCCAATATACGTTTGTGCATATTCTGTGAACCATTGAGTATCTCCCTTCCAACGACGGTTAATGTTAAGAGCTGTAAAGCGTGTATCGTATGAATCACCTGAATTTTCAGAGGTAAGATATCCTCTTAGGAAAAAGTTTTTGTTCCTGAACTCAAGTTTATGCTGTTGCATGATAAAATTCTTGATAGCATACCGGCTGGCTCCCTGATAAATGGTATTTCCTCTACCTACTCTACCATTATAAATAATTTCAAAATCGTCTGCAAAGGGCCTGTAGTGTACTGAAAAATCGGTTTTTACACTTTCAGCTCCGTAATTGGCCAGGTCAATCTCGTCATACCCTGTTCTGGATACTCTTGCAGATCCAAGAGTCCCAGATGGAAGTCCGGCAAGAGCATCAAAATTCAGCGGTATTGTAAAATCATCCCCATAAACATTAAGGCCATTATAAGCAGGGTCGGTCCTGTCTGCTCCCGGATTATTTATATCATCTGTTCTATTTGCATGCCAGTCTTCCCCTTTTAAGAAGGAGAAATTGGCTTTTACCGCCAGCTTATCACTAAAGGCATGTGCCGCTCTGATCCCGAAGTCGTAATAGTTATTGTCTCCGGCAGCTTCCTGAGAAGTGATCCCTGTTTTAAAATAGGCACTGATCCCCTGAAAGTCGAATGGACTTTTACTCCTCATAAAAAGGATTCCGTTAAAGGCACCTGCTCCATAAAGAGCAGAAGAAGCCCCGGGAAGTATTTCAACACTTTGCACCTCCAGTTCGGACATCCCTACAAGGTTCCCCAATACGAAATTAAGTCCGGGTGCTGAATTGTCCATTCCGTCTACCAATTGAAGGAAACGGGTATTGGCAAAGGTTGCAAACCCCCTTGTATTGATAGATTGAAAGGTTAAACTGTTGGTATTGATGTCTACTCCTTTTAAATTCTGGAGTCCGCCATAAAAGGATTCTGCAGCTGTATTCTTAATCTCCTTCAGTCCGAAACGTTCCACAGTTACCGGAGATTCAAATAATCGTTCCGGAGTTCTGGAAGCCGAGACCACAATCTCATCGAGCACAGTCGAAGATTCTTGGATTATAATAGCTAATGTTTGATTATTGCTGGTAACCTGAGCTGTTGTTTCTGAATACCCAATACTCGTTATTCGTATGACAAAAGGCGGATTTTGGGTGGTTCCCAACACAAAATTTCCATCAAAATCTGCAACCGTTCCAGTGGTAGTACCTATAATGATAATGTTGGCTCCCGGAACAGGTTCGCCATTGCCATCTTTAACCGTTCCCTGAATTGTTGTTTGCGCAATACTTCCTATCCCTATTAGAAGGAAGCATAAAAAGAGTAGTGTTCTCATTCGTCTTGATTCTTTATTATTGGAGCAATTTAGCGTTTTTTTTGCACGGTAGAATAGGAAATTCAAAAAAAGCTTCAGGAAGTAATGTCATATTGCAAAAGTGAGGGCCTTCTAATTGTGATATCCTCAGTAAAACAATATAAATTTATTTCAGGTACCATAAAATAAACAGGCGCTAAAAGAAAAGGATCCTGTTTTCAGGATCCTAAAATATATTAGAGAGATGTTGAAGTGTTACTCAACGGTAACCGATTTCGCCAAATTACGTGGTTGATCTACATTACACCCTCTCATTACCGCAATATGGTAAGAAAGAAGTTGAAGAGGGATAGTAGTTAATAAAGGAGTAAGGCATTCGAAGGTTTCAGGTACTTCAATAACATGGTCGGCCAATGCTCGTACCTGTTCATCTCCTTCTGTTACGATAGCAATGATCTTTCCTTTTCTTGATTTTATCTCCTGAATGTTACTAACCACTTTTTCGTAGTGACCTTTATTAGTAGCGATCACAATTACAGGCATTTGTTCGTCTATCAAAGCAATTGGTCCGTGCTTCATTTCGGCTGCAGGATATCCTTCGGCGTGTATATAGCTTATCTCCTTTAATTTTAGAGCACCTTCCAGTGCTACCGGGAAGTTATATCCTCTTCCTAAATAGAGACAATTCTCTGAATCTTTGTAAACATCGGCAATGATCTCTACCAATGGATTTGCTACCAAGGCTCTTTCTACCTTTGATGGTATGTTTTCTAATTCAGTCAGAATTTCATGGTATTTAGATCCTGACATTTCTCCTTTTTCCTTAGCAAGCTTTAAGGCTATTAAGGTTAGGATAGTGATTTGGGTGGTAAATGCCTTTGTAGATGCCACTCCAATTTCTGGTCCGGCGTGAGTATATGCCCCTGCATCTGTTTCACGAGCAATCGATGATCCCACTACATTACAAACCCCAAATACAAATGCACCGTTTTCCTTGGCTAATTTGATAGCGGCAAGAGTATCTGCAGTTTCTCCAGATTGAGAAATAGCAATAACCACATCTTTTTTAGTAATAACCGGGTTGCGATATCTAAATTCAGAAGCATATTCCACCTCTACGGGTATGCGTGCAAGATCTTCAAAGATATACTCAGCTACAAGTCCCGCATGCCAAGAAGTACCGCATGCCACAATGATTATTCGGTTGGCGTTTAGAAATTTCTCAAGATTATCATCTATGCCAGACATTCTAATGAGGCCCTGGTCTGCCAATAATCTACCTCTGTAGGTATCCTTTATGGCTCTTGGTTGCTCATAGATCTCTTTTAACATAAAATGATCATAGCCCCCTTTTTCGATCTCTTCAAGATTAAGCTGAAGTTCCTGCACCATAGGGTAAGCAACAGAATCGTCTTTTATTTTACGTAATTTTATCTCTTTTCCGGGACGTATGATCGCCATTTCCTCATCTTCCAAATAGACCGCATTGTTGGTGAATTCTATAAAGGGCGAAGCATCTGATGCAATAAAGAACTCCTTATCTCCAATACCAATTGCCAGTGGACTTCCCAACTTAGCTACTACGATCTCATCTGGTTTTTGTTTGTCGAAAACTGCAATGGCGTAGGCTCCAATTACCTGATTAAGGGCGATCTGAACAGCCTTCCCAAGTTTTACTTTTTCTTTTTTCTTAACCTCTTCTATTAAATTGACCAAGACCTCGGTATCCGTATCGGATTCGAAGACATAGCCCCTTTTTTTCAATTCTGTTTTTATGGCTTCATAATTCTCTATGATGCCGTTGTGGATAATGACAAGGTCACCAGAATTTGAATAATGTGGGTGAGAATTTACATCGTTAGGAACACCGTGGGTTGCCCATCTTGTGTGTCCTATTCCAAGGCTTCCATTGATAGAAATTTCCTTTTCAGATTTATTTCTTAGATCTTCAACCTTTCCTTTGGTTTTAGACATATTGATCTGCTTTCCATCATACAAGGCGATCCCGGCGCTGTCATAGCCTCGGTACTCTAGCCGCTGTAATCCTTTCATTATAATGGGATAAGCTTCCCTGTAACCAATATACCCTACAATACCACACATAGAATTTGAATTTAAGCGATTTTTATGGAACGTAAATTTACAAGAAGTCTTGAGAATAAAAATCGTTTTCAGGTTATATAACGTGTATTCTCCTTAAGTGGTATGTTGCACCTTATTAATTGGCCTCTGTGTAGTAGATTTCCAGCTTGAGTTTCTTCTCCTCTGGAACACCAGTTGCACTGCCATAAAGCACAGTACTTAAAGGTGTTAGATTAGAAGCTACCGGTAACTTCTTTTCAACGTTACCACTTAGGACAGCTGTTGAAACACCCGATATTCTAATATCTGGTGAAATAGCAAGTCCCAATGTAGCATTGGTAGAATCACGAAGAATTAGATTATTGATATGGTCTGTAATTCGTATGGTATACTTTACACCCTGATTGTTTTCCTCTACCAGAAAGGCATCATAATCCAGGTAGATCCCAAAACGAGAATCAGCGACTGAGTATTCATTGGCGGCATTATAAATTGGATTGTTGTTCTCCGCATTATACATATATAAACGGATAGGTTCTATGACACCACCAACGGCATCCAGCGCTTCTCTATTTACATAAAATACAAGATTGGCTTCATTGATGATCCAATTTTTTGTTTTTATATCATTAATAATAGTTTCCCCATTATTTTCATCAAATAGCTTGATCTCGGTATATGTGCCAGGTCCGCCTTTAAGATAGATCGCAGAGGTATTTGTGCCAGTATCTAGATTATCAGCTACTTCTGGAGGGTAAGCATCGGCAATAATTGTATTTACTGCATTTCCCTGAATAGCCGCATTTCCCTGCCCTGTAATAAAACTTAAGGTGTATTCGCGCTCACCTTTTTCTAATTCTTCATCTACAATTCTGTCGTATTCATAGCTAATAGTGATGTTCGCATTTCGAAGGTCGAGCAGCAACATTACATCATCAGTAATGGGAGTAACAGATAGGTGCAAACCACGTATAAAATTCTTAAAATTAGAATTACTGATCAGTTCTGACATCCCCTCCTTTTCCATAATATTGGTTTGAAAAAAGGACAGATCCAATGGAACCCGGATTCCTGGTTCTATGACACGGGGGGAATCCAAGGACTCGTCTTCCTCTGTATCAGGATCATCTTCGGCAAAAATGAGTGTTTGTTCATTTGTTATTTGAACAGGGCCTTCAAAAAGGACATCTGAAACAAAAGAGGGAGCAAACTCTTGGGATGAGAAATATTCCTGGGACTCCAGAAAATTTGAATTCGGATCAAGATCGCGAAGGAAAAAAGTAGAACGTTCTACCTTAAAGGTAAAAGGCGCTTCCCGGTTTCCATAAATACTGTCTAGCTCCCTTTTTACAGGAAATCTGTTAGGCAGTGTACTGGTATCTTCAGCATCTAAAATACCATCTCCGTCTGTATCCTGATTAAGTGGATCCGAACCAGCCAGGCGTTCTGCATTATCTGAAAGTCCGTCCCCGTCACTATCACTATCCGGGTCTTCCGGATCTACATCAAATTCATTGGCTACACCATCCAGATCTGTATCAGAATTGCTATTTCTTATATAAGGGATATACAGAATTACTTCAGTAACCGTTTCATTTTCGTCTATTGTAGCATCAATACCATCCGTTTGTGAAATGTCTTCTGTACTTTGAGCATAATTCCCGAAGGTAGGATTCCCTGCACCTCCAGATAGAGATAACTGAGAAGTTATACTCGCTGTTGTTCTTCCGTAAATAGGATCATTAAAAACACCTATTTGGTATATGGGAAGTTTATTGGTCTGTACGGCCTCTATTTTTTTGTTGAAAGCAAAGACATCATATACCACCTTATCTGAACTAAAGGGGTTTTCGTCAATGACGCCATTCCCTAAGGTGGTAACATCTTCTTCACAAGAAGAGAGCACAAGTAGCAAAAGTGTTCCTAAAATAGCAGGAGCAATACCTCTAGATAAAAATTGCATGGAGCTTAATTTAAAACTTCAGTGTTATAAAAATTAGCATACGCCTCTTCAAATTCTTGAAGTGAAACATATGGCAACACAGGTTTTTGAAGGTTATTGATGTGTGCGAGCAGATCTTCCGAAATGCCTTCAGTGGCTAAAATTACAGCATCCGCGTAATTCACCCCTATTTTTAACAAATTATTATAGGTAGGATCTTTCAGCAATGAAACAGCGTCTTCAGGAACACCATCAAATATCACCTTTTTTATTAAGTCCTTATCCAATGAGCCTTCGAAGCTTTTTCCATACACGGATAGCACAATTTTACTATCAGCAAAAAGTGGTTCGTCTGCGTATAATTTTTTTAAATAGAGTGGAAGTAATGAGGCTAACCATCCGTGAACATGGATAATATCCGGAATCCAATTCAGTTTTTTAACGGTTTCTACTACCCCTTTTGCGAAAAATATGGCGCGCTCATCATTATCTGCAAACAACTCACCATTTTCATCTGTAAAAGTTGCCTTCCTCTTAAAATACTCTTCATTATCTATAAAATAGACTTGAATTCTTTCCTTGGGAATAGATGCCACCTTTATGATCAATGGCATATCCATATCATTTATCACCAGGTTCATACCAGACAATCTGATCACTTCATGTAATTGATGTCTTCGTTCATTAATATTACCATACCGGGGCATAAAAATCCTAATCTGACCTCCGTTGCTATTCACCATTCTTGGTGCTTCGTAAGACATTAGGGAAACTTCATTCTCTGGTAGGTAGGGCACTAATTCTGAAGATACAAACAATATCTTTTTACCATTCATACAGGTCATCTTTTATTTATCGCGGAAACGTAGCTGCAAAATTACAAAAATTATGCAGATTAGCAGTAATTATAGTAAGTTTGCTCGCTTTTTAAATTTGGGTATGAAGCTAATTTTTGACAAGAAAGGATTGCAGTCTTGTTTGAGTTCTCATGAAAATGAGCCGGGAATGCTGGGTTTGGTGCCTACCATGGGCGCCTTACATGAAGGACACCTGAGTCTTGTTAGACAGGCCTTATCTGAAAACAACAGGGTGATTGTAAGTATTTTTGTCAACCCAACTCAGTTTAATAACCCGGAAGACCTCAAAAAATATCCTAAGACTCTGGAAGCCGATATGGCCTTATTAGAAAGTGTTAGCGATGAAATCATTGTATTTGCGCCAACTGTTTCCCAATTATACTCTAAGGATATTACTTCAAAAAAATATTCCTTTAATGGCCTGGATAAGGTTATGGAAGGAGCATTCAGAGAAGGTCATTTTAATGGGGTAGCTACCATCGTAGAAATATTACTAGACCTGGTTAGACCAGACAGTGCCTATTTTGGCGAAAAGGATTTTCAACAACTACAGATCGTAAGAAAATTGGCTAAGGAGCTACCTTTTAAGGTGAAAATTATTGGCTGTCCTATTGTCAGGGAGCCTAACGGACTGGCTATGAGTTCCCGTAATCAACTACTGTCTAAGCCCATGCGGCACAAAGCTGGCATCATTTTTAAGACCCTGCAAACAGCACAACGTATGTTTGGCACAAAAAATGCTACTAAGATAGTAGCATATGTAAACAGCATTTTTGCTAAAGAGGCAGATCTGAAGCTGGAATATTTTCAGATAGCCGACGTAGAAACGCTAACACCTATGCAGAGAAAACAAGACAATATAAAATACAGAAGCTTTATTGCCGTTTATGCTGAAGGCGTGCGCCTCATCGACAATATCGCAATGAATTGATTACTTTTGCACCATGAAAATTGAAGTTGTAAAATCAAAGATACACCGGGTAAAAGTTACCGGAGCTGATCTTAATTATATTGGCAGTATTACCATAGATGAAGATCTTATGGATGCTGCCAATATCATACGGGGAGAAAAAGTCCAGATTGTAAACAATAATAATGGAGAACGCTTGGAAACCTATGCTATTCCCGGGCCACGAAATACAGGTGAACTTACCTTAAATGGTGCCGCTGCCAGAAAAGTGGCCGTGGGTGATATCCTAATCCTTATTACGTATGCGTGGATGGAACTTGAGGAGGCTAAAATTTTTGAGCCTTCTATGATTTTTCCAAATGAAGAGAACAATCTTTTAACCTAAACCTTGAGCACTCGCTTAAAAAAACTCTTAAAAATCATTATCCCGATTTTACTTGGGGTTTTTTTGGTTTGGTATTCTTATAATAGTACTAGTCCTGAAAACAGGAAAGAGATCTTTAGATACATTCGCGAAGCCGATCTTTTTTGGGTAGGTATTTCTATTGTTATAGGTATTTTAAGTCATCTTTCCAGAGCCATACGATGGAATTTCTTGCTAGAGCCTTTGGGGTATAAACCAAAGATCCGCAATAATATCTTATTTATCTTAATGGCTTATTTCGCCAATTTAGGCATTCCGAGATCTGGAGAGGTATTGCGTGCAACCGCTTTGGCTACCTATGAGAACGTTCCATTCCAAAAAGGATTTGGAACCATTGTAACCGAGCGAGTTATTGATCTATTGATGCTGCTCCTTATTATTTTTATTGCACTAATCTTACAGACCGATATCATATTAGGTTACCTAAAGGCTAATGGAATTGGACTTACTGCTACGCTATTGTTGGTTGGAGCCGGGGTATTATTTCTCTTTCTATTTCTTGCTTTTTTACGCCGATCTTCTTCAAAGCTGGCCATTAAGCTAAAAGATCTTGTTAAAGGGTTATTAGATGGTATACTAAGTATCTTCAAAATGAAAAAGAAATGGGCTTTCCTATTTCATACCTTCTTTATTTGGGGGGCATATATTGCCATGTTTTGGGTCATAAAATTTACGGTTGCAGAGACCATGTCCCTTTCCCTCTCAGAATTGTTAGTAGGCTTTATCGCAGGTGCATTTGCAATGTCCACAACCAATGGAGGTATAGGCCTGTATCCTATCGCTGTGAGTAAATCCCTCGCTATATTTGGTGTTAGCGCCGTCTCCGGGGATGCATTTGGATGGATCATGTGGATCTCACAAACGCTCATGGTGGTTATCTTTGGTGCAATATCTTTTCTACTCTTACCGTTATTGAACAGGAACCGATAGGCTTCCCTTAATCAATAAAACAAACCTAATGAGAATTGTAGTATCCATGGTACTTGCGCTGTTTATTGCTCAGGTCTCCATAGCACAGGTTACAAATGAGATCTTTGAATCATTTAAATTGCAGGAAAGGCGCAACGTTTCCTATTATTTTCCGGAGGATTATACCCCGGAAAAAAAATACCCATTAGTGGTAGTTCTGGATGCCGAATACCTGTTCGACCAGGTGGTCGCAAATGCTAAATTCTATAGCAGATTTGAAGGTATGCCAGAGGTAATTGTAGTTGGAATTGAACAAAGTAAAAATGATCTTAGATGGGAAGATTGTGCCTATGACGAAGACTCCGGACTGCCAACGGAGAAGGGAAAACAATTCTATGAATTTTTGGGAATGGAGATCATTCCTTATCTGGATCTAAATTATAATACTGCCCCTTTCAGAATGATCATTGGTTATGATATCACAGCCAATTTTAGCAATTACTACCTTTTTAAAGACCGATCCTTTTTTAGTGCCTTTATTAGTATTTCTCCAAGGTTGGCGCCCGAAATGGAAAATAGGGTGCCCGAAAGGCTGATGGCCATGGAACAGCAGATCTTCTATCATCTTATTTCTGAAGGTGGAAATAGTGCTGACAATGCTATGGTTAAACAACTAGACAAAAACCTTAAAACCATTGATAAGCCCACCATACACTATTCATTCGATGAATATCCTGATGCCAATGAGGTATCTGTTGTCACTTACGGTCTCGGAAAGGCTTGGGAACAAATGTTTGAGGTGTTTAAACCTATAAGTCCAAAAGAATACAAAGAAAAAATACTCACCTCCGAAGAACCGGTTTTTAAATATTTGGAAGACAAGTATGCCATGATAGAAGAACTGTTCGGCTTCCAAAAACAAGTGAGCCTTAATGATATAATGGCCATTTATGCTGCCAGTAGAAAAAAAGATGATTTTGAAGCTTTAAAACCTTTGTCTGAACTCTGTAAAAAACAATACCCGGAAACCATGATGGGTTTCTACTTCGAAGGTGAATATTACGAGGAATTAGGGGAAGCGAAAAAAGCCTTACGTACTTTTGAAAAGGCTTTTGGCATGCAGGAAATCGATTTTCTGACCAAGGAATTAGCCTTAGAAAAGATAGATGCAATAAAAGCTGATTTCGGGTACTAGCTCTCCAAAAAGTTAGTTTATAAATATCAAGCGCCTTGGTAATTAATAGCAGGGCGTTTCTTTTGTTTTTAGATGGAACCACAATATCTTTAGCCACATCATGGCTAAAACCAAAACAGCATTCTTTTGTCAGAATTGTGGCACCCAATACGCAAAATGGGCAGGGCAATGCAGTGCCTGTAAAGAATGGAATACCATTGTAGAAGAACTCATACAGAAGGAAGATAAATCTTCCTGGAAAACCAAGGTCAATGGCAGCACAAAGGCCTCTAAGCCTTTATCTATTGCAGAGATCAGTACAGACAAGGAAGAAAGATTGGATGTAAAAGATCAGGAGTTTAACCGAGTACTTGGTGGTGGTTTAGTTCCCGGTTCTCTGGTGTTACTCGGTGGAGAACCCGGGATAGGAAAAAGTACGCTCCTCTTACAGATTGCCCTCAAACTCCCATATAAAACTCTCTATGTTTCCGGGGAAGAAAGTTTGAAACAAATCAAAATGCGTGCAGACCGACTTTTTCCCGGTTCCAATTCTTGTTACATCCTAACTGAGACCAAAACTCAACAGATCTTTCAACAGATCGCCGCCCTGGAACCAGATATTCTGGTTATAGATTCTATTCAAACACTGCACTCAGACTATATTGAGTCGTCTGCAGGAAGTATTTCTCAGATCAGGGAATGCACGGCAGAACTCATCAAATTTGCAAAACAGACCAATACTCCGGTGATCCTGGTAGGACACATTACCAAAGACGGATCAATCGCAGGGCCCAAGATCCTGGAGCATATGGTAGATACCGTTCTGCAATTTGAAGGCGACCGTAATTATATGTATCGCATTCTCAGAGCACTTAAGAATAGGTTTGGCTCTACCGCCGAATTGGGTATTTATGAAATGCAGGGGGATGGACTAAGAGAAGTAAGTAATCCGTCCGAGATCCTGATTTCGAAAAATGAAGAGCATCTGAGTGGTACCGCCATAGTGGCCACACTAGAGGGGATGCGGCCTTTATTGATTGAGATACAGGCCCTGGTAAGTTCTGCCGTATATGGCACACCTCAACGCACTACTACTGGTTTTAACAGCAAGCGACTCAACATGCTTTTAGCTGTTCTGGAGAAACGTGCCGGATTCAAATTAGGAGCCAAGGATGTATTTCTGAACATTACCGGAGGAATTACGGTAGATGATCCTGCAATAGACCTTGGAGTAGTAGCCGCAGTTCTTTCGAGCAATGCGGATATCCCTGTGGAGAAAGGAGTCTGTTTTGCAGCTGAAATTGGTTTAGCAGGAGAAGTAAGACCTGTACGCCGAGTAGATCAACGTATTCTGGAAGCTGAAAAATTAGGCTTTACCAGTATTTTTGTCTCCAAGAACAACAAAATAGCCCTTAAAAATTCTGCCATCAATATTATTAAAGTATCCCGTATTGAGGAAGTGGTGAGTAAGTTGTTCGGTTAATACTTCAAATTATACTATTTTTAAGTACACCATAAATCCCAAACCCGATGAAAAAATTTCTTGTGTTCTTGATCCTATCAATTGTCGCAATTGGCTGTAAACAAGCCCCGGAAACCACCTCATCCGAAAGTGCGGAAGGTGAGAGTCAATACTTAAGTTTTGAAGGGAGAGACGACCAATTTACCGGGGGAATAAAGATGATCCCTATTACTACCCCAAAAGGAACTTTTAAGGTATGGACCAAAAGAGTGGGAAACAATCCTACCAAAAAGGTATTGCTTCTTCATGGCGGACCCGGAATGACCCATGAATTATACACATGTTTTGATGGGTACTTCCCTCAGGAAGGGATTGAATATATCTATTACGACCAATTGGGTTCTTATTTTAGTGACAAACCAGATGACCTGGATCTATGGACCACAGAACGCTTTGTAGAAGAAGTAGAACAGGTACGCCTGGCGCTAGGTTTGGATGCTTCCAATTTTTATCTGCTTGGCCAATCCTGGGGTGGTATTCTCGCAATGGAATATGCCCTTAAATACCAGGATAAT